>DASYGK010000052.1:0-4253 GCA_035999905.1 Gaiellaceae bacterium
GCCAAACCGCTCGAGGAATGGTCGATCGACGAGCTCCGGATGGAGGCCGTCCGCGTCGCCGAGGAGCTCGCCCGGCGTGCGGCGGTGCCGGCGGCCGTCGGCGGGAAGAAGCCGCAGCGGGACGTCGGCCGCGCCTGCGAGAACTGGGTGCGCGGGCTCGCGTGGGACGAGACCTTCACGCTCGAGATGGTCGACGACGAGTTCTCGCTCCACGAGCGGAAGGCCGGCCGGGAGCTGCCGCCGCTCGAGCGCGAGCGGCTCGTCCAGCTGTGGCTCGCGCTCCGTGCGGAACGCCACCGCGACGCCGCGTAGCATCGCCCCATGATCAGGGTCCGTTTCGCGCCGAGCCCCACGGGCTCGCTCCACCTCGGCAACGCCCTCGGGGCGGTCGCGAACCGGCGGTTCGCCGACGACCACGACGGCCGACTGCTCCTCCGGATCGACGACACCGATCCGGCCCGCAACGTGGTAGGCGGCGCCGACGCGATCGTCGTCGACCTCGCGTACATCGGGGTGGCGTGGGAGGAGGGGCCGGTGCGCCAGAGCGAGCGGTACGTCCGGCACCGCGAGGCGGCGCACACGATCGGCGAGCCGGACTCCGAAGGCGCGCTCCGGTTCGGGCAGACGACCTTGCTGCGCGCCGACGGCACGCCGACCTACCAGCTCGCGAGTGCCGTCGACGACATCGACTTCGAGATCACGCACGTCATCCGCGGCACCGATCACCGTGCGAACGCCGAGCTGCAGTCGTCGCTCATCCGCGCGCTCGGCGCGGAGCCGCCCGAGTACATCCATCACGGGCTCCTCCTCGGCGACGACGGGCACAAGCTCTCGAAGCGGCACGGCGCGTCGTCGCTCGCCGACCTCCGCGACGCGGGCATCCCCGGTGAGGCGGTGCGCGCGTATCTCGAGGAGCTCGGGCTGCCGCGGCACGACGTGCAGCTCGACCTGTCGCGCGTGCGGCGGCTGTCGGTCGACGCGCTCGGCGCGCTCTCCGACGACGAGCTCGCTGCGCGTGTCGGAGTGCCCGTGTCGGTGGCGCCCGTGCTGCGCGGTGCGCGCGACCTCGTCGAGGCGCGGGACTATGCGGCGCAGGTGCTCGAGCCTTCGGCAGCGCACGTCGACGCACCCGAGACGCTCGCCCGCTTTCGCGAGCTGGTCGAGGGCGGCCTCGACGCGCGCTCGGTCGTGCGTGAGCTGAAGGCCGTCGGCGGCGATCTGAAGTCGGTTCGGCTCGCGCTCACCGGCCGGGAGCGCGGCCCCGAGCTGGCCGCCGTGATCGCGGCGCTGCCGCGAGACGAGCTGCTCCGCCGCGCTCTAGGCTAGAGCCATGCGCCTCTACAGCACGCTGCAGCGCGAGCTCGTCGAGCTGCCGCCGTCCGAGGACGGCCCGATCCGCATGTACTTCTGCGGCCCGACGGTCTACCAGCGTGCGCACGTCGGCAACGCCCGTCCCTTCGTGATCGGGATGTGGCTGCGCAGCTGGCTGCGCCATTCCGGGTACGAGGCGACGCTCGTCCACAACATCACGGACGTGAACGACAAGATCTACGACGCCGCGCCGGGCGCGAGCGCCGAGCTCGCGGCGCGCGCGACGCAGTGGTATCTCGAGGACACGGGCGACCTCGGGCTCGGGATGCCGGACGCGCTGCCGCGTGCGACGGAGAGCATCCCGGGGATCGTGCACTTCATCGAGGAGCTCGTCGCTGCCGGCAGCGCGTATGCGGCCGGCGGCGACGTCTACTTCCGCGTCGCGAGCGACCCGGAGTACGGGCGGCTCTCGCGGCAGCGGCCCGACCAGATGGAGCAGGGCGAGGAGCCGAGCGCGCTGAAGGAGGACCCGCGGGACTTCGCGCTCTGGAAGGCGACGAAGCCGGGCGAGGACACCTCCTGGGACTCGCCGTGGGGCCGCGGCCGGCCCGGGTGGCACATCGAATGCTCGGCGATGGCCGAGGAGGCGTTCGGCCCGGTCTTCGAGATCCACGGCGGCGGCCTCGACCTCGTCTTCCCGCACCACGAGAACGAGCTCGCGCAGTCGAACGCGCTCGGGCACGAGTTCGCGCGCATCTGGACGCACAACGGCATGCTCGAGTTCGGCGGCGAGAAGATGTCGAAGTCGCTCGGCAACGACGTCTCGTTACGGAACGTGCTCGACACGTGGGGGAGGGAGGTCGTGCTCCTCTTCTTCATGACCGGCCACTGGCGCAAGCCGATCGACTTCACCGACGAGACGCTGCAGCAGGCGAAGGCGCAGTGGCTCGCGTTCGAGGGCGCCTACCGCGTCGCGAACGCGAAGCCCGAGCCGGCGGAGTGGCAGCGGCTCGTCCATGCGCTCGACGACGACTTCAACACGGTCGAGGCGCTGACGATCTTCCACGACTGGCGGTCGCGCGGCTACTGGCACCTCCTCGACGAGGGTCTCCAGCTCTTCGGGCTCCGCCTGCCGCCGCTGCCGGGCACGGGGGCCGATGTGGAGGCGCTGCGCGCCGAGCGGGACGAGGCGCGCGCCGCCAAGGACTGGGCGCGCGCGGACGAGCTGCGCGACCGGATCCGCGGGCTCGGCTTCGACGTCGTCGACGAGCCGGGCGGCTCGCGGATCGTCCCCCTGTGACGCGCGAGCAGGTCTACGGCCGGCGTCCCGTGCGCGAGGCGCTGCGCGGCCCGCGCGAGGTGCTCGAGCTGTGGGCGACCGAGCGTGCGGTGAAGTCGGAGCCGTGGCTGCGCGACGCGAAGCAGCCGCGAGTGCAGGTGAAGCTCGACCGGGACATCAGCGAGAGCGCGGGCACGCGCGACCACCAGGGCGTGCTCGCATGGTGCGAGCCGTTCACGTACGCCGACGCGTACGACCTCGCGGCCGGCGAGCGGCCGCTCCTCGCGTGTCTCGACCAGGTGAGCGACCCGAGGAACCTCGGCGCCGTCATCCGCAGCGCGGAGGGCGCCGGCGCGACCGGCGTCGTCGTGCCGGCGCACGGGTCGGCGCTCGTCACGCCGACGGTCTGCCGCTCCTCGGCCGGCGCCGTCGAGCACCTGCCGGTCGCGGTGGTCACGAACCTCGCGCGCTACCTCGCCGAGATCAAGGGGCCGGACCTCTGGGTCGCGGCGGCGGCCGGGGAGTCGGGCACGCCGATGTGGCAGGCGGATCTCTCGGGCGGCCTCGCCTTCGTCTTCGGCGCGGAGGGCAAGGGCCTGCGCCCGCTCGTGCGGCGGACCTGCGACCTCGCCGTCGCGATCCCGCAGCTCGGCCGCGTCGAGTCGCTCAACGTCAGCGTCGCCGCGGCCCTGCTCCTCTACGAGGCCCGGCGGCAGCGCGGTGGCTGAGCCGACGCTGTATCTCTTCGACGGCTTCAACCTCCTGCACGCCGGCGGGTTCGGCTCGCCGGAGGAGCTGCGCGACCTGCTCGCGAGCTGGGTCGCCGGCAAGGGCGCGCACGGGATCCTCGTCTTCGACGGGCACGGCCCCGACGAGAGCCACGGCCCGCTCGAGGTGCGCTGGGCGCCCGACGCCGACACGCTGATCGAGCGGCTCGCCGCCGAGCTCCGCCGCGGCGAGCAGGTCGCCGTCGTCTCCTCCGACCTCGCCGTCCGGGGCACGTCGGGCGTCGAGGTGCGCAAGCTCTCGTCGCAGGCGTTCCTCGGCGAGCTCCTGCCGCCGAGCCATGTCGAGGCCGGTCGCGGCGACCTGCGCGACAAGCTCGATCCCGAGACGCTCGCGCGGCTCGAGCAGCTCCGGCGCGGCCGATAGCCGTACGAACACCTGTTCGTATCATGTTGGGTCCATTGCAACTGGACTTGTAAAAGCTTGGACCCCTTGCTATCTTCGCCCTCAACTTCAGGGTGAGACTTTGGCGGAGGCACGAGGGTGCCGTCGCCGGAATCGCCCGTGATCACCGGGGGGAGCCCGTGTCCGCGCGTACCGCACCAGCCTATTCGCCCCAGAAGGCTCAACGAGAGCTTGAGGATCTCCAGCTCGTCTTGAAGGCCCGAAACGGTGACGGCGTCGCGATGGACCAGCTCATGCGCCGCTACACCGGCTTCGTCCGCCTGAAGGCGAGCTCGTACTTCCTCGCCGGCGGCGACTCGGAGGACCTGATCCAGGAGGGCCTCGTCGGCCTCTACAAGGCCGTCCGCGATTTCCGCACCGACAAGGAGACGTCGTTCCGCAGCTTCGCGGAGCTCTGCGTCACGCGGCAGATCATCACCGCGATCAAGACCGCGACCCGCTTCAAGCACGCGCCGCTGAACACGTACGTCTC
>DASYGK010000123.1:0-6721 GCA_035999905.1 Gaiellaceae bacterium
GTGAAATCGGTCGTCGAGAAGCTCCGTGCCGCCGGCGGCGGCTACGAGGTCGTGCACGACTCGCCGGGGCTCGAGCTCGGCGTCTACGTGCTCGTCGCGCCGGAGCCGGACCGCCAGCAGCCGCACGAAGACGACGAGATCTACCTCGTGCTCGAGGGCAGCGGCGTGCTCGAGGTCGACGGGACGCCGGTGCCGGTGAAGGAGGGCGACGCCGTGTTCGTCGAGGCGGGTGCGGATCACCGCTTCTCGGCGTACGAGCAGCTCGCGCTCTTCGTCGCCTTCGAGCGGAAGCGCTAGCCGGCGAGCGACGCGCGCAGGTCGGCCGGCCGCAGCAGCCGGTTCCCGAGCTCCGCGTCCGGTGGCACGAGCTCGCGCACGACGCGCAGCACGAGCGTCGCGTCGTCGGAGAACGGAGAGATGATCTTGTTGCCCTTCAGAAGCGCGCGGTCGCGCGGGCCGGGATGCACCGCGAGGTCGCGCTCCGTGTAGCCCTTCTCGCGCAGGAGCTCGTTCGCAGCCGCGATTGCGTCGTCCGCCATCGCGCGCGACCCTAGCGGAAGAGGTCGCGTTCGGCGGGCACGGGGATCTCGGCCGCGTTGCCCTCGCCGGGGAGGTCGAGGCCGCGCACGATGGTGACCGGGACGCGTGCGAGCTTGCCCGCGACGAGCTGCGCCGCGCCGGCGATCTCGTCCGCGACCGCGATCACGGTCGAGCGAAGCGTGTGCCCGACCGGGTCAACCTGCCCCTTCAGGTCCTGCAGCACCTCGACCCCGGCGGCGCCGATCGCGACGTCGGTCGTCCCCTGGCGCCAGGGCCGGCCGAACGAGTCGGTCACGATCACGCCGACGTCGCAGCCGCTGCGCTCGCGCAGCTCGGCGCGGAGGGCGGCCGCCGACGCGTCGGGGTCGAGCGGGAGCAGGATCAGCGTGCCGGGCTCGGTCGTGTTCGACGCGTCGACGCCGGCCGACGCGCAGATGAAGCCGTTCCGCGTCTCGCAGATCACGAGCGGCGGCCGGATCCGGACGATCTCCTTCGCCTCGCGGAGGATCGCCTCGATCCGGCGCGGGTCCTCTTCGTCGCCGGCGATCTCGATCGCCTGCGCGGACGGCTCGAGGTCGTCGAGGCGCACGACGCGGCCTTCGACCTTCGAGACCGCCTTCTGCGCGACGACGACGATGTCCCGGTGCTCGAGCGTGACGCGGGAGAGGATCGCCTCGGCGAGATCGTCTCCTGCGTGCAGCTCCGGGATGCCCGTGACCGGGAAGACGGAGTAGCCGCTCACGGAAGCCCGACGACGCGCACGCCTGCGTGACCCTTGTAGCGGCGGTTCAGGTTGACGATCACCGCGGTCACGCCCTCGAGCGCGCGCGCGCTCGCGAGCGGCCCGGCGTCGAGCGCCCGGCCGGTCACCACCTTCGCCGCGAGCTCGAGCACGAGCGTCTTTGCCGCGTCGTCGTCGCCGCACACGAGCGCGTCGCCTTCGGCGTCGCCGTGCGCGAGCGTCGCCGCAGCGAGCGAGTGCAGACCCGCCACGACGGGGCCTTGCAGCAGCTCCTGCATGCGCTCGGCGATCGAGCGTGCGTCCTCCGTCGGGAAGACACCCTGCTTCGTGAAGCGCAGCTCGCTCGCGACGCTCAGCACGGGCGTCTCGCCGATCGCGGCGGCGAGCGACTCCGCCGTCGGCAGCGCCGCGTCCGCCTTCACCGCGAGCACGACGAGGTCGACGCCGTGGACGGCGTCCTCGTTCGCCGCTCCGGCCGCGCCGATCTCGGCGGCCTTTTCCTGCGCGCGCTGCGCGTCGCGCGAGCCGATCACGACGTCCTCGCCTGCGGCGACGAGCCGCTGCGCGAGCGCGAGCCCGAAGTCTCCGGTGCCTCCGACGACGGCGATCCTCATGCCGGCACCACGCCGAGCACCGTCTCCGCGAGGCGCCGACGTGCGTCGTCGCCGGACATCAGCGTGCGCGTGACGACCGCGCGCACGTCGTCGAGGCCTTCGAGGTCGCCTGCGTCGGCCTCGTCGACGACGAGCGCGTCGATGAGCCCCGGGTAGCACGACGCGACGTGCCGTGGCGACGTGCCGCCCGCGAGGCGCAGGAGCATCCGGTCGGCCGGCCCCTTGACGGCGCGCCCGCCGATCAGCGGGCTGACGGCGACACAGGGGACTCGGCGGCGAGCGAGCGCCTCGCGCACCGCGCCGACGGCGAGGATCGGGGAGATCGAGACGTACGGGTTGCTCGGCGCGACGAGCAGGAGGTCGGCGGAGTCGATCGCATCGACGACGCCGGGCGCGGCCTCGGCGGACTCGGCGCCCTCGAAGCGAACGTGCTCGGCTTCGTCGCGGTGGCCCCGCGCGACGAACCACTCCTGAAAGGGGAACTCGCCGGCGGCGGTGCCGATCCACGTTCGCAGCCGGTCGTCGGTCGCCGGCAGCAGGCGCGTCTCGACGCCGAGCGCGACGGCGATGCGAGCCGTCGCCTCGGAGAGCGGCGCGCCGGCGCGCAGCGCCTGCGTGCGGACGAGATGGAGCCCGAGGTCGAGGTCGCCGAGGCGGAACCAGTCCTCACCGCCGAGCGAGCCGACGGTGTCGAGCGCGTTCCACGTCTCGCCGGCGCGGCCCCAGCCGCGGGTCTCGTCGTTCAACCCGGCGAGCGCGTAGAGCACGGAGTCGAGGTCGGGCGAGACGTGCATGCCGAGCACCTCGACGTCGTCGCCGACGTTGCCGATCACGGTGACGTCGCGTGCGCCCGCGACGTCGGCGACGCCGCGCACGAAGCGCCCGCCACCGACGCCGCCGCAGAGGATCGCGATCCTCACTCCGCCGGCTCCTCCGGCAGATCCGCGAGGCACGCCTGCGTGCGCGGCCCGCAGCGGAGCTGCAGGCGCTCGAGATCGTCGAGCGTGTCGACGTCGTCTGCGAGATTCGGGACGGCGGCCGAGACCGACGTCAGGCCGAGCTCCTCGGCGTGCGCACGGAACCGCGCGGCGCTGTCGGGCCCGTAGAGCGGCGCGAATGCCTCGCCGGCGGGCAGGCTGAGCGCGTTGGTCGTGCCGTCGAGCGCCTCGACGAGCGCGATTCCGCCGGCGGGTGTCGCGGCGAGGAGCGCGCGGAGATCGTCCGGGACGGCGCAGGGCAGGTCGGCGTTGACGACGAGGATCGCGCCCGGCTCGAGCTGGGCGAGCGCTGCGGCAACCGCGGCGCCCTGGCCTCCGCCCGCGTCGTCGACCGAAGCGGCGCCGAGCTCGGCCGCCAGCTCGCCTGCCTCCTCGTCCGCCGTGACGACGCGCGTGTCGCCGACCGCAGTCGCCGCCGCGACGACGTCACCGAGCATCGCGAGCGACAGCGCACGGCGCACGCGCCGCGACGTATGCAGCCTCGTCTTGCCCTCCACTCCCGCGAACGGGACGACGACCGTCGTCATGAGGGGAGACTATCGGCGCGGTAGCGTTCGTCCGGTGAAGGTGCTCTCGACGCTCCGTCTGCCGGGCCCCGCATGGGACGAGCTCGCCGACGTCGAGATCGGCGCGCTCGGCACGCGCCGCCCGGACGTCGAGGCGCTCGTCGTCGCCAACGAGCGCGTGGACGACGCCGTGCTCGACCTGCTGCCGTCGCTGCGGCTCGTCGCGAACTTCAGCGTCGGCTACGACCAGATCGATCTCGCCGCCTGCCGCGCACGCGGCGTCGCCGTGACGAACACGCCTGGTGTGCTCGACGCCGCGACGGCCGACCTCGCGTTCGCGCTCATCCTCGCAACGCGGCGGCGGGTCGTGGAGGGCGACGGCCACGTGCGGTCCGGTGCCTGGGCGACCCGCTGGTCGGCCGCGCCGTTCCTCGGGCATGACGTCTCCGGCTCGACGCTCGGCATCGTCGGCCTCGGCCGCATCGGCCGCGCGCTGGCGCGACGTGCGCGCGGCTTCGACATGCGCGTGCTCTACCACCAGCGCACGCAGCTCGACGAGCCTGGGCTCGAGTACCGCACGCTCGACGAGCTGCTGCGCGACTCCGACGTCGTGTCGATCCACGCACCGCTCTCCTCGGAGACCGCCGGCCTGATCTCGCGCGACCGGCTCGCGCTGCTGCGCGACGGCGCCACGCTGGTGAACACGGCGCGCGGCGGCCTCGTCGACGAGGACGCACTCGTCGACGAGCTCGTCTCGGGGCGGATCAGCGCGGGCCTCGACGTCTTCGTGCACGAGCCGACCGTGCCCGAGGCGCTGCTCGCGCTTCCGAACGTCGTGCTCACGCCGCACATCGGCAGCGGGACGGTCGAGACGCGCGCGGCGATGGCGCGCGTCGTCGTCGACAACGTGCTCGCGGCCGAGCGCGGCGAGCCGCTGCCGACGCCGGTCGTCTAGTACTGGCCCTGGCCGGGCCTGCCGGCGCTGATCCACTCGCGGATCTCGTACCAGTGGCTCGTGCGCAGCGCCTCTGCGACCCGCTCGTCGGTGTGCGCCGCGTAGAAGACGTTCTTGTCGAGGTCGGCGCAGATCGCGACGTCGGCGAGCGAGGTGTCCTTCACGAGCATCAGCGCGTCGGCCGGGAGCTGCGCCTCCGCGACCGTGTAGTGCTTGAACTGCAGCTCGGGTGCGAGCTCCATCAGGTCGGGCCAGTCGGGGCAGGTGCGCGAGCTCATGCTCTCTCCAATTCTGCGGCGAGCGTCGAGTCCTCCCGCGACCAGCGGCCTTCGAGGCGGATGAGGCCCCGGGCGTCGTCTGCGGGATAGACGACGAAGACCCGCGCGTCGTCGAGCGAGTGGTACTGGGTCTGCCCGTCGTCGTCGGTGAGGTCGACGCGCAGATGCAGCCTCCCGTCGGAGAACGGCGGCCGGTCGGCGTCGAAGCGGAGCGGTAGCGCGCGCGTCTCGGCGTCCCAGCCGAGCTCCGCGGTCGAGAGAGCACCGGAGGCGACGAGGATCGCTGCGTCGTCGCGCAGCTCCCACACGAGCCGCGGCGGGGCGATCGCCCGCGTCGCGGTGACGTCGAGCGCGATCGCGAACGGCTCGCCGGCGAGGACCTGCGTGCGCTCGCCGCCGTCGGGCCCGAGCAGGCGCACGCGCTCCACGCGGGCGACGTCGCCGCCCCATTCCTTCAATCCCGCCGCGCGCTCTTCCGGCTCGCGCTCCCCGGCGAGGAGGCGCCGGTACTCGACGATCGCCTCGTGCGTCGGGCCGGCGAACGCGACGAGGCCGTCCTTCAGCAGCACGGCGCGGTCGCAGAGGCGCTCGACCGCGACGGCGTCGTGCGACACGAACACGATCGTGCCGCCGCGCTGCTTGAACTCGAAGATCTTCCCGAAGCACTTGCGCTGGAACGCCTCGTCGCCCACGGCGAACACCTCGTCGAGCAGGAGCACGTCGGCCTCGATGTGCGCGGCGATCGCGAAGCCGAGCCGCATGTACATGCCGGACGAGTACGTGCGCACGGGCAGGTCGATCGAGTCCTCGAGCCCGGCGAACGCGACGATCTCGTCGAACTTCTCGCGGATCGCGTTCCGCCCGAGACCGTGGATGGAGCCGTTGAGGAAGACGTTCTCGCGACCGGTCAGGTCGGGGTGGAACCCGGCGCCGAGCTCGAGGAGCGAGCCGATGCGGCCGCCGACGGCGACGCGTCCCGACGTGGGCTTGATGATCCCCGATAGGAGTCGCAGCAGCGTGGTCTTGCCGGAGCCGTTGCGCCCGACGAGCCCGACGGCGCTGCCCGGCTCGACGTCGAAGGAGACGTCGCGCAGCGCCCAGACGTCGGCTCCGCGCGAGCGTCCGCGCGCGACGACGAGATCCTTGAGCGCGCGGCTCTCGCGCGGGTAGACGCGGAAGCTACGCGCGGCGTGCTCGACGGTGATCGCGCCCGGGGTCATGCCGGTGACGGTACTCCGAGCGCGCGCCGGACGATGCCGGCGAGCACGCGTACGAAGGCAGGGTCGGCGTTGGGCATCTCGATCCGGTCGAGCCGCAGCCCGAGCTCGGCGGCGCGCTCGCGCGCCTCGACGTCGAGGTCCCAGCGGATCTCGAGGTGGTCGGAGACGAAACCGACGGGGCAGACGAGCACGTCGTCGACGCCTGCGTCGTGGAGCGCGGCGAGGTGGTCGAGGATGTCGGGCCCGAGCCAGGGCTCGCCGGTCGGCGACTCGCTCTGGAACGAGAAGCTCCACGCGTCGCCGAGGCCTGCGGCCCCGGCGACGAGGGCGGACGTCTCCAGCAGCTGCGACTTGTACGGATCGCCCATGGCGAGGATCCGCTCCGGGAGCGAGTGGGCGGAGAAGACGACGTGCGCGCTCGTGCCGCGCACGCGGTCGGCGAGGAGCTCGACGAAGCCCGGCTCGGTGTGCCAGCTCTCGACGAAGGCGAGCGCCGCGCGGCCGGCGAGCGCGTCCTCGAGCTGGTCGCGGTAGCCCTTGATCGAGAGCGCGGAGTAGTGGGGCGCGAGCACGAGACCGGCGACGGTCTCCGCGCCCGCGGCGAGCGCGGCCTCCGCGGCGTCGGCGATGCGCGGCGTCCAGTGCTTCATGCCGGTGAAGACCGGCAGGTCGAGCTCGTCCTCGAGCGCGGCGCGCGTCTCCTCGGTGATCGCGTTCAGCGGCGAGGAGTCCTCGATCCCGAGCCGCCGGTACCGCTCGACGAGGTCCGCGAGGTTCTCGGGCGCGATCGGCCGGCCGCCGCGGATGTCCGCGTAGTACGCCGGGACGTCCGTGAGGCGCTCGGGCGAGCCGTACGCCATCAGCACGA
>DASYGK010000115.1:0-7909 GCA_035999905.1 Gaiellaceae bacterium
TGGCGCGCGCAGCGCTGCAGGAGCGCGCAGAGCAGCTCGCGCTCTCGTCGAAGTACAAGAGCGAGTTCCTCGCGAACATGAGCCACGAGCTGCGCACGCCGCTCAACTCGCTGCTCATCCTCGCGAAGCTGCTCGCCGAGAACGCCGACAAGAACCTCAACGACCGGCAGATCGAGTTCGCGAAGACGATCCATCAGGCAGGCGCCGACCTGCTCGATCTGATCAACGACATCCTCGACCTCTCGAAGGTCGAGGCGGGGAAGATGGACGTGAACGCCGGCGAGGTCGCGCTCGGTGACATCCGCGACTACGTCGAGCGGACGTTCCGCCCGCTTGCACAGGAGAAGGGCCTCGACCTCGCCGTCGAGATCGTCGGCGCGTCCGTGCCGCCGACCGTCTACACCGACGAGCAGCGGCTGCAGCAGGTGCTGAAGAACCTCCTGTCGAACGCCGTGAAGTTCACCGACACGGGCGCCGTCACGATGCGCATCGAGGTGGCAGCGTCGACTGCGCAGTTCGCCTCGCCGGGGCTTGCCGCCGCCGACACCGTGCTTGCGTTCTCGGTGAGCGACACCGGGATCGGGATCCCCGAGGACAAGCTGCGCCTCATCTTCGAGGCCTTCCAACAGGCCGACGGGACGACGTCGAGGAAGTACGGCGGAACCGGCCTCGGGCTGTCGATCAGCCGCGAGATCGCGCGCCTGCTCGGCGGCGAGATCAAGGTCGTCTCGGACCCCGGCAAGGGCAGCACGTTCACGCTCTACCTGCCGGCCACGTTCGCACCGCTGGAGGAGGCCGACGCGAGCGTCCCCGGGCTCGAAGCACGCCTCGACGAGCTCGTCCGCGAGGGCGAGTCGCTGCTCGCGCAGGGCAGCGCGCTCCTCGGCGCGGACACGCCGCTCGAGCTGCCCGAGCTCGATCCTTCACTGCTCCTCCCGAGCGAGGTCGCCGACGACCGCGAGGAGCTGCAGGAAGGCGACCGCGTCGTGCTCGTGATCGAGGACGACGCGCCGTTCGCACGCACCGTGCTCGACGTCGCGCGGGAGCGCGGCTTCAAGGCGCTCGCCGCGTTGCGTGGAGATGCCGGGCTCGCACTCGCGCACGAGTTCAAGCCCGACGCGATCGTGCTCGACATGAACCTCCCCGTGATGGACGGCTGGACGGTGCTCGACCATCTGAAGCACCATCCCGCGACGCGCCATATCCCGGTGCACATCGTCTCGGCCGACGACGGCAACGGCAGCCGGGCGAACGCGCTCCGCGCCGGCGCGGTCGCGTTCCTCGAGAAGCCACTCGAGAAGGAGCTGCTCGAGGAGACGTTCTCGGGGATCGCGGAGTTCATCGACCGCGGCGTGCGCAACCTCCTCGTCGTCGAGGACGACGAGGATCAGCGCAACTCGATCGTCGAGCTCGTCGGCGGCGGCGACGACGTCGAGGTGACGGCGGTCGGCTCGAGCGAGGAGGCGCTGCAGCGCCTCGAGGAGAAGACCTTCGACTGCATGGTGCTCGACCTGAAGCTCCCCGACACGACCGGCTTCAAGCTGCTCGAGCAGCTGAAGAAGGACGCGCGGTTCTCGACGCTGCCGGTGATCGTCTACACCGGCCAGGAGCTCACGCGCCGCGAGGAGACGCGGCTGAAGAAGTACGCCGAGACGATCATCGTGAAGGACGCGCGCTCGCCGGAACGGCTCCTCGACGAGACGTCGCTGTTCCTCCATCGCGTCGAGGCGCGGCTCCCGCAGGCGAAGCGCCGCATGCTCGAGCAGCTGCACGGCGCCGAGGAGATCTTCAAGGGCAAGAAGGTGCTCATCGTCGACGACGACGTGCGCAATGTGTTCGCGCTCACCTCGGTGCTCGAGGCGAACGGCATGGACGTGATCTTCGCCGAAAACGGCAGGGACGGCATCGCGACGCTCGAGGCCAACCCGGACGTCGACATCATCCTGATGGACATCATGATGCCCGAGATGGACGGCTACGAGACGATGGCCGCCGTCCGGCGTCTCGACGGCTTCAAGCAGCTGCCGATCATCTCCCTCACCGCGAAGGCGATGCGCGGCGACCGCGAGAAGTCGATCGCATCCGGTGCCTCCGACTACATCACCAAGCCGGTCGACACGGATCAGCTCCTGTCGTTGATGCGCGTCTGGCTCTACCGCTAGAGGAGCTGATGGCCGCGTCCGAGTCGATGGTCCCGCCGCCCGTCGCGGGCGGCGACGCCGCGCGCGAGGAGCTCGAGCAGATCGAGGTCGACCTCCTGCTCGAGGCGGTGTTCCGGCGGTACGGGTTCGACTTCCGCGAGTACGCGCCGGCGTCCTTGAAGCGCCGCCTGTGGCGCCGCATGAGCGCGGAGGGCCTGAAGACGATTTCGCAGTTGCAGGACCGGCTGCTGCACGACCCGCCGGCGATGGAGCGGCTGCTGCTCGACCTGTCGATCAACGTGACGTCGATGTTCCGAGACCCGTCGTTCTACGTCGCCTTTCGCGAGCAGGTCGTTCCCGCGCTCCACACGTATCCGTTCACGCGCATCTGGTGCGCGGGCTGCTCGACCGGCGAGGAGGTCTATTCGCTGGCGATCCTCCTGCAGGAGGAGGATCTCTACGAGCGGACCCGCATCTACGCGACCGACATCAACGAGCAGGTCCTCGACACGGCGCGCGCCGGCGTATTCCCGCTCGACAAGATGAAGCAGTACACGCAGAACTACATTCGCGCCGGCGGGAAGCGGGAGTTCTCGGAGTATTACGTCGCCGCGTACGACGGCGCGCGGTTCAGCCGGTCGCTGACCGAGAACGTCGTCTTCGCCCAGCACAACCTCGCCTCCGACCGCGCGTTCAACGAGTTCAACGTGATCCTCTGCCGTAACGTGATGATCTACTTCGACAAGACCCTGCAGAACCGCGTTCACAAGCTGTTCCACGAGAGCCTCGACACGTTCGGGATCCTCGCGCTCGGGCACAAGGAGTCGGTGCTGTTCACCGCGTTCGCCGACTCCTACGAGCCCATCGACGCGGCCGAGCGGATCTACCGAAAGACGAAGTGAGGTGTACGACCTCATCGTGATCGGCACGTCCTGGGGCGGGCTCGATGCGTTGAGCCGGCTGCTCGGCGGTCTCCATGACGACGTGCACCAGCCGATCGTCGTCGCGCAGCACCGCTCGGCGGAGTCGGAGGAGCTCGTGCTCGGGCAACTCCTCCAGCATCACACGCGCCGGGTCGTCGGCGATCCCGACGACAAGACCCCGCTCGAGCGCGACCACGTCTACATCGGGCCGCCCGATTATCACCTGCTGATCGAGGACGGCCACCTAGCGCTCTCGACCGACGCGCCGGTCCAGTTCGCGCGCCCCTCGATCGACGTGCTGTTCGAGTCGGCCGCAGACGCCTACCGCGAACGTGCGGTCGGCATCGTGCTCACGGGGGCGAACTCGGACGGCGCGCAAGGGCTTGCGCGGATCAAGGACAAGGGCGGTGTCGCGATCGTGCAGGATCCGGCGACGTCTGAGCGGCGGACGATGCCGGATGCCGCGATCGCAGCGACCGTCGCCGATGCCGTGCTGAAGCTCGACGAGATCCCCGCGTTCCTCTACGGGCTCTGCTACGAGGTGGCGGCATGACGACCGAGCAGGCGAGCATCCTCCTCGTCGACGACCGCCGCGAGAATCTCCTCGCGCTCGAGGCGGTGCTCGAGCCGCTCGGGCACCGGCTCGTGTCGGTGACATCCGGCACCGAAGCGCTGAAAGAGGTCCTCCTCGGCGAGTTCGCATGCATCCTGCTCGACGTCCAGATGCCGGAGCTCGACGGCTTCGAGGTCGCGACGCTGATCAAGCAGCGATCGCGCTCGGAGCACATCCCGATCATCTTCGTCACCGCGCTCTCGAAAGAGGACCGTCACGTGTACCGCGGCTACTCGACCGGCGCGGTCGACTACATCTTCAAGCCCATCGACCCCGGCGTCCTGCAGTCGAAGGTGTCGGTGTTCGTCGACCTTTGGCTGAAGACGAAGCAGCTGCAGGAGCAGGCCGCGCTGCTCCACGGACAGGAGCTCGCGGACCTCGAGCGTGCGAGCGAGGCCCGCTACCGCCAGCTCGCGGACGCGATGCCGCAGATCGTCTGGACGGCCGGCATGGACGGAGAGACGACGTATTTCAACCGCCGCTGGTTCGACTACACCGGCATGACGACCGCCGAGGCCGGCCCGAACGCCTGGCATCTCGTCGTGCATCCCGACGATCTGCCGGCCGTGGTCGGCCGTCGCGAGGCGACGCTGCGCTCGGGGGAGACATTCGAGGTCGAGTACCGCTTCCGGGCATTCGACGGCACCTACCGCTGGCACCTCGGGCGGGCCGTGCCGATTCGCGACGAGGCGGGGCGCATCGAGTTCTGGGTCGGCACCGCGACGGACATCCACGACCTGAAGACGATCGAGGAGCAGCGCAACTTCATCGTCGCCGCAAGCGATGCACTGTCGCAGTCGCTGAACTACCGCGAGACGCTCGCGCGGGTCGCCGAGCTCGCGGCAGGAACGGTCGCAGACTGGTGCGCAGTGCACATCGTCGAGGGCGACGGCACGCTCTCGGAGGTCGCCGTCGCGCACACCGACCCGGCAAAGGTGACCTTCGCACGCGAGCTGCAGGAGCGCTATCCACCGAGGCCCGAGCAGCCGACAGGCGTCGCAGCGGTGATTCGGTCGGGAGAGCCGGAGCTCGTGTCCGAGATCACCGAGGAGCTGCTCGTGGAGATTGCGGTCGACGAGCTCCACCTCGACCTGTTGCGCGAGCTCGGTCTGTCCTCGTACATGTGCGTGCCGCTGCGCTCGCGCGACCGGGTGCTCGGCGCGGTGACCTTGATCGCCTCCGAGTCCGGCCGCCGCTTCCGCGAGGACGACCTGCTGCTCGCTGAGGAGCTCGCGCGGCGCGCGACGACGGCGATCGAGAACGCGCAGCTGTACCGCACGGCGGAGGAGCGCGCAGAGGCGGCGCGCGTCCTCGCGACGATCGGCGACGGCGTCTTCCTCGTCGACCGCGCCGGACGGATCCGGCTGTGGAACGCCGCCGCGCAGCGCATCACCGGCGTCGCGGAGAGCGACGTGCTCGGGCGGCCCGCCGCAGACGCGATTCCCGGCTGGCCCGCAGTCGAGCCCAGCGTCCCGGTGGCGCACACCGGCGAGGCGGTGGAGACGAAGAGCATTCCGGTCGAGCTCGGCGAGCGCGAGCTCTGGCTCTCGTTCTCGGCGGTCGGCTACGAGGACGGCACGGTGTACGCGTTCCGCGACCTGACGGAGGAGCGCGCGCTCGAGACGATGCGCCAGGATCTCGTCGCAACGGTCTCGCACGAGCTGCGTACGCCGCTCGCGGCGATCTACGGCGCGGCGCTCACGCTGCGGCGCGCCGACATAGAGCTCGAGGCCGAGTTGAGCGACAAGCTGCTCGACATCGTCGCCGAGGAGTCGGGGCGGTTGTCAGAGATCGTCGACGACCTCCTCGTCGCGAGCCAGCTCGACTCCGGAAAGCTGCGCGTGCACATCGAGCATTGCGACCCGCGCGAGATCGCGCAGGCGGAGATCGACGCAGCGCGGACGCATCTCCCCGCGAACGTCAAGCTCGCGCTGGAGGCGCCTCGCGCGCTGCCGCCGGTCGCGGTCGACGCCGGCCAGCTGCGCCAGGTGCTCGCGAACCTCATCGACAACGCGATCAAGTACTCGCCGGGCGGAGGCCGCGTCACCGTCGCGCTCGCAGAACGCGACCACCACGTGCGCTTCGCCGTCACCGACTCCGGGCTCGGCATCCCCTCCGGCTCGGAGCGGCGCATCTTCGAGAAGTTCTTCCGCCTCGACCCGCACATGGAGCGCGGGATCGGCGGCACGGGCCTCGGCCTCTACATCTGCCGCGAGCTCGTGCGCCGTGTGAACGGCCGGATCTGGGTCGAGCCCACACCCGGCGGCGGCTCGACCTTCTTCGTCGAGGTGCCGCAGGAACAGCCGGCTCACACCGGGAACGGCAGCCGCCGCGCCGCGACGCACGCCTGAATCGCACCCCGAACGGGGGGTGCGCTCGGGGCGCGCACGTCCCGATAGTGCCGTCATGAAGTCGAAGCTCTTCGTGCTGCTCGTCGTGACCGCGGCTCTCGCGCTCCCCGTGATCGCGCTCGCCGCCGACACGCCGACGCCGGCCGCGACGGCCTGCCAGGCCGAGTACCTGCAGATCGGCGCGGATGCCTTCAAGGCGAAGTACGGCGCGACGGAGGCCTACGCGGCCTGCCTCGCAGCCCACGGCCAGGCGACGACGGCGCACCCGACGACCACGACGACCACGCCGCCCCCGGCGTCCGGCCCCGAGGCCGCGTGCAAGGCGGAGTACCTCCAGATCGGCGCCGACGCCTTCAAGGCGCGCTACGGTGCGACCGAGACGCTCTCCGCGTGCATCCGCGCGCACGGCGGCAGCACGACCACGCACACGACGACCGCCTCCTCGCCGACCGCGCCGCCCCCGGCGACGGGGCCCGAGGCCGCGTGCAAGGCGGAGTACCTGCAGATCGGCGCGGATGCCTTCAAGGCGCGCTACGGCGCGACCGAAGCGTTCGGCGCCTGCCTCAAGGCACACGGCGCGACCGGCGGGGACTCGACGACGACGACCACCACGACGACGGACTCCCCGAAGACGAAGCCGGGCGGCGACTCGAACGGCAAGCACGGCGCCACGGCGGTCGCGACGATCACGCTCGCGCTCTGCGTCTCGGAAGGCCAGTCGCTCGGCAAGGACGCCTTCCAGGCGAAGTACGGCAATGGGAAGGCCGGCCTCGCAGCGTGCGCGAAGACGGCGCGCCCGCACGCACAGTCGATCCTCGCAGCCTGCAAGGCCGCCACCACCGGCGACGCCTTCAGGCAGTGTGTCCTCGCGGCGCTCAAGAGCGCCCGGGTCCGCTGATCCCGCTAGACGTCCCGCAGGGACGAGCCGGCGAACCAGACCATCGGCGCGATGAGCAGCAGGCAGGCCGCGAAGCGCAGCGGCCAGGTCCCGAGCGCTAGCGCCCCGGCACCGAGCGACGCGCCGATCAGGCTCCAGCTCGCCCAGCGCACCCAGTTCCAGCGCCGGACACACTGGCAGCCGAGCGCGGCGGCCGTGAGCCCGACGATCTGCCAGGCGGGAAAGAGGTACAACCAGGCGAAGCCGCCGACGAGCAGGACGGTGAGAAGCCCGCGCGTCTTGCTCACGGTCGACCAGACCGGCACCGGCTCGGCCCGCGGCCGCACCGTGCGTGGGCTCGCGATCGTCGTCGTCAGCCGGACCGGCGGGGCCTCGTCGTCGAAGATGTCGCCCACGGCTTCGTCATCGACCGCCGCGGCCTACGGGTCAAGAGCCGGAGGTGGGACTCGAACCCACGGCCTATTCATTACAAGTGAATTGCTCTTCCAGCTGAGCTACTCCGGCACGGCTCCATCGTAGGCGAGCCGCGCGACTACAGCAGGACTTCGCGCGCCTTCTGGTGCGTGATGATCTTGCGCTTCACGCGCTGGAGCGCGTTGTCGATCGTCTTCGTGTCGCAGCCGAGGCGTTCGGCCATGTCCTCGTAGGAGGAGCCCTCGAGGTAGAGCCGGAGCGCGTCCGCCTCGAGCGGCGAGAGGCCGGTGCCGAGGCACATCACGAGGCTCTGGAGCTCCTCGGTCGAGACGACCATCACGGACGGCTCGTGCACGGCAGGGCCGGGGAGCGCGTCGCCGAGCGAGCACTCGCCGTCGGAGTCCTGGCCGGCCGGGGTGTGGCTGAATGAGACGTACGTGTTCAGCGGCGCGTGCTTGAAGCGGGTCGCGGTCTTGATCGCGGTGATGATCTGCCGCGTGACGCAGAGCTCCGCGAAGCTGCGGAACGACGTCTCCTTGTCGGTGCGGAAATCGCGGACGGCCTTGTAG
>DASYGK010000008.1:0-29646 GCA_035999905.1 Gaiellaceae bacterium
GCCGCGTGCGAGGAGCTGCGCCGCCGTCACGCCCGGGGCAAGAGCTTCTCGATCGTCGTCGTCAGCGAGGGCTACGAGCTCTCGTACGCGAGCGGCGAGAGCCGGCTCGTCGGCGAGGAGGCGCGCGCCACCGACCAGTTCGGGCACGTGGCGCTCGGCGGGGTCGGCGAGGTGCTCGGCCGCGAGATCGAGCAGCGCACCGGGTTCGAGACTCGCGTGACGGTGCTCGGGCACGTGCAGCGCGGCGGCTCCCCCACCGCGCGCGACCGCGTGCTCGCGACGCGCTTCGGACTGAAGGCGGCCGAGCTCGCACACGCGGGCCAGTTCGGTCAGATGGCCGCGCTCCACGGCGACGACGTCGTCGCCGTGTCGCTCGAGGAGGCGACGGCGGAGCTGAAGACGGTCACACCCGAGTGGTACGCCGTCGCACAGGCGTTCTTCGGCTAGCGCGCGTTCGGGCCTTCGATTCGATGCGCGTGCGGACGTCGGTTGCGCTGCTCGCACTCGGTGCCGGCGGTGCTCTGGCCGCGGCATCGATCTCGCCGCACGCCGCTGCCGCTGCGGCGCGGCAGGCCTGGCCGGCGTTTGCGCTGGTCGGCGGCCTGCTCCTCATCGGCGCCGCGGCTGCGCGCGAAGGAGTGTTCGCGGAGGCGGGTGCCCTGGCCTCGCGTGCTCCCGGCGGCCCGGTCGTACTGCTGCTGAGCCTCCTGCTCGTGGAGGCGATCGTGACGGCGGTGCTGAACCTCGACACCGCCGTCGTCTTCATGACGCCCGTCCTCCTCCACGCGGCGCGCAGGCGCGGATTGCCCGACGGCCCCTTCCTCTACGGAGCCGTGTTCATGGCGAACTCGGCGTCGCTGCTCCTGCCGGGGTCGAACCTCACGAATCTCATCGTGCTCCAGCACGAGCACGTGACCGGCTCGACGTTCGCGGCGCGGCTCGCCCCCGCGTGGATCGTCGCGGTCGCAGCGACGGCCGCGTTCCTCGTCGTCGCGTACCGGCGCGACCTCGTGCGCGCCGCGTCCGTCAACCCGGAGCGGACGCCGTTTCGGCCGCGCGCCGGCATGGCAGGCGTCGCGATCGCCGCAGTCCTCGTCCTCGCGCTCGCCGAGCCCGCGCTGCCGGTCCTCGCGCTCGGCGTCGTCGTCGCGCTCGCCGCACGGCTGCCGCCGCGGCAGGCCCTCGAGAGCGCAAACCCGGCGCTCTTGCTCGGCGTGCTCGGCGTTGCGGTCGCGCTCGGCGCCCTCGTGCGCGGAACCGGCTGGCTGTCGAGCCTCCTGGACCACGCGGGGCGCTGGGAGACGGCCGTGGTCGCGGCGGCGGCCGCTCTGGTCGTGAACAACCTTCCGGCTGCGGTCATGCTCTCGGCCCGCGTGCCGGCGCATCCTCGCGCGCTCCTCCTCGGGCTCGACCTCGGCCCGAATCTCGCCGTCACCGGCTCGCTGTCCGCGGTGTTGTGGCTGCAGGTGGCGCGGGCGAACGGCGCACGGCCGTCCGCGCTGCGCTACACGCTCCTCGGTGTCCTGCTCGTCCCGCTGACCCTCGTGCTCGCGCTGCTTGCTACGAACCGCGCCTGACGGCGACGATCGCAGCACTCTGCGCAGTCGTGAGGAGCTCCACCGCGGCGAGCCGCTCGTCGCGCAGCAGGAACTCGCGCACCGGATCGCCGTCGACCGGCCGGCCCGGCGTGAGGTCGTCCTTGACGATCAGGCCGCCCGGCTCCACGAGCGCGAGGATCGCCTCCCAGTCGTAGCCGCCGCCGTCCGCGAACACGAGCCCGAACGGGCCGCGGCCGCGCAGCGCCTCGTAGCAGTCGCCCTCGAGCAGCTCGACGTTGGCGAGAGGCCCGAGCCTGGTGCGCGCAACCGCCGCGCGGTCGGGGTCGAGCTCGACCGTGACGACGCTGCGCGCGGTCTCGGCCATCGCCGCCGCTCCTTCGCCGAACGCGGCGCCGAGCTCCGCGACGTCGCGTCCCGCGGCGAGCACGCGCAGGAGCGCCTGCACCTCGGGAATCGACGAACCACCGCCGGTCACAGCTCGGCGAGCGGGAACGACCGGTGCACACGCGGCGGCACGAGGAAGTTCTGCCGATGCGTCGTCGTCAGCACCGAGTTGAAGCCTGCTGCGCGCGAGCGCGCCCCGACGATCAGCTTCTTCCCGTCCGGCAGCACGCCGTCCATCGCGAGACGGTTGCGCTCGAAGTCGTCGCCCGTCGGGTTGAAGACGACGAAGTGGACGCCGGCAACGGGCTGCGTCGTGAACTGGTCGCGCGCGGGCTCCGACGTCCACGCGAACGGGTTGTCGAGCGTGTTGAAGTCGGCGCGCTGCGGGATCGCGGTGCCCTTCGGGTAGCGAGTGCCGTCGTGCCCGACGAAATCCTGCTGCAGCCGGGACGTCGCCTGGATCGACGCGCTGTGGCCGAAGCGGCCGGTCGCGACGAACTGCCGGTGCAGCTGATCCGGCGGCCCGATGTCCTTCGGCCCCTGCGCGACGGTCTGCGTGCCCTGCTTCACGTCGGTGAGGCCCGGCCGGAACGCGGTGAGCACGCGCTCGTCGAAGTCGAAGTTGAGGTACCACGCCTCGAGGTCCTCGGTGAGATGCGACAGATGCATGTGCGTCCCGCCGTGGAAGTAGCCGCCGCCGAGATCGACGAAGCCGAGCGTCTCGTGGTTCGCGATCAGCCTCGGCCCGAGGCCGGCCTTCTGCGTCGACGTGAAACCGAGGAAGAGCTCGGCGTTGTCGGGAATGAGATCCGCGCCCGGGATGCCCGCCGCCATCGCCATCTGCTTCGGCAGGCTCTGCTTCGACTGGCCTTCGAAACCGCCGCCCGCGAAGCCGCGCCGGATGCTCGTCATCGTGAAGAGCGGCAGGTCGGTGAAGATCGACTTGCGGGCGTCGTCGATGTGCGCGCGGCTGTCGCTGCGCAGCAGCACCGCGACGTCGTTGCCCTCGAGGATCGTCGCGGCCGGGTCGCTCGGGAAGCGCCGCGTCGGCAGAAGCACCGGCTTCCGCGCACGCCGGTCGAACGGCAGGTGCTCCTTCGACTGCGCGGCAACCTGCTGCTCGAAGTACGGGATGCCCCACGCGACCGTGATGCCGAGCCCAGCCGCGTCGCCCGCATAGCGCGACTCGAGCTCCTGAAGCGCACGCTCGAGGTCGAACTGCGCCGCCTTCAGGTCGGTGACCTTGATGCGCCCCGTCACGACCTCGCTGTGGAGCGGCGGGACGACGACCTCGACGCCGTCGATGTTCACGAGCCCGAGGTCGATCAGGTGCTGCTCGCGCGGCAGCGGTGCAACGGGAGCCACGGCCCGCTTCGGGCCGCCGGCCAGCTGGTCGACGAGCTCGTAGACACCGGCGCCTCCGAGCGCTGCGGCCGCGGCGCCGCCGAGCAGGTGTCGGCGTGTGAGCCGCATCAGCCCTGCGGCTGGACGAGCACGAGGCCGGAGAGCAGCTTGCCGAGATTTCGCAGGACGACGGTCGACGAGTCGTACGGGTTGATCACATGCTCGCTCACGGTGTAGAGCGAGCCGGCGTGGCGCCACGCGAGCAGGATGTGCCACTGGTCCGCGTCCTGGTTCACGCGGTACACGGTTGCGACGATGCCCGGCGCCTTCTTCGTGCCGACCGGCTCCGCGAAGCACGGAGTCGTGCCGCGGATCGTCTTGCTCCCGCTGAGGATGATCGTCTGGCAGCGCGGGATCGACGTCTTCCCCGGATAGCCGCGGAAGTTCACGTGCACGTCGCCGCTCCCCTCGTCGCCGTGGGCGAGGAAGCTGACGAGATAGCTGCGGTCCTTGCCGATCGAGTAGATGTCCTGGACGTCGCCGCCGATCTTCGCGTCGAGCGGGTTCGGCATCCACGTCGGGCAGTACACGGGCGCCTGGATCCGGTCGGCGAGGTGCTGCCAGCCGGCCTTCCACGCCGCCGGGCACCCGCCCGCGCGCGCGCCTCCGGCCGCACCGGAGACGGCTCCGAGCGCGAGCGCGACCACGCCCACGACGATCGCGGCCCTCATGGAGGACAGGGTACCGCTGTTTGCGCCCGAGGCTAGACCTCGGGCGGAGGGCCGCCGGCGAGCGGCGCGATCTCGGGGCCGTGCACGATCACCGCGTCGCAGCCCGCACGCTCGAGCTCGAGCACCGCGTCGGGGGTCGTCAGCGCGAGATCCGCGATCGCGAGCTTGCCCGCAGGGACTGCGGCGAGCAGGTCCAGGACGACCTCGAGCGGCGATTCGTCGTCGTCTGCCTCCGCCGGCGACAGCAGGAAGATCTCGGGGTCGATCCGGTCGAGCGCCCGCTCGAGCTGCTCCTCGTCACGCACCTCGACGGCGCAGTCGAGCCCGAGCTCGAGCGCCCGCCGGTGCAGCGCCTCCAGGCGTCCGTCCTCGTCGTCGTGGTTGTCGAAGACGAGCAGGTACGCGTCGGCGGAACGCGACGCCTCGTCGAGCGAGACGTCGGCGCGCCAGAGGATCGGCAGCCCGGTCGCGTCCCGCAGGCCGGCAGGGTCGCCGCGCACGACGAGCGCCTCCGCACGCTGCTCCTCGGCAGCTCGGGCCGAGTCGGAGTCCTCGACCGCTGCGATGACGGAGATCCCGTCGCCCTCTGCGATCGCGTGGCTGAAGCGGTGCGCCATGCTGCGTTCCTAGCGTATCGGCCCGCGCACCGGCGCTACTGGCCGATCGGGTGCCAGACCGTCTTCAGCTCGAGGAAGCTCGAGATCTCCCACGGGCTCTGCGCGTCCGCGCGGCCGTGGACGACGCGTTTGACGTTGTCGGCCGCGACCCGCTCGAGCTCGACCGCATCGCCGTCGGCGCCGCAGACGTCGATCGCGTTCACGTCCATGTGCGAGGCGAGGATCGGGCCGAGCTCGGAGCGCAGGCCGGTGAGCAGGTTGACGACGCCGCCCGGGACGTCGCTCGTGGCGATCGCCTCCGCGAGCTCGATCGCCGCGAGCGGCCTCGTCTCCGACGCGACGGCGACGACGGCGTTCCCGCCGACGAGCGGCGGCACGAGCCGGGTCACGAGACCGAGGAGCGGCGGCTCGTCGGGCGCGAGCACCGCGACGACACCGGTCGGCTCGGGGATCGTGAAGTTGAAGTACGGGCCGGCGACGGGATTCGAGCCGCCGAGCACCTGCGGCAGCTTGTCGGCCCAGCCGGCATACCAGACGATCCGGTCGATCGACTGCTCGACCTCCTTGCGGCCGGTGCAGAGCTCCGCGAACTCCGGCACGCGCGACTCGACCATCTCCGCGAGGCGATAGAGCACCTGGCCGCGGTTGTACGCCGTCGCGGCCGCCCAACCGGCCTGCGCCGAGCGCGCCGCCTTGACCGCGTCGCGCACGTCCTTGCGCGACCCGCGCGCGACGTTCTGGCCCTCGGCCTCGAGCGTGCGCCCCGACTCGCTGCGCGGGAACGCCCCGCCGATGAACAGCTTGTACGTCTTCTTGACCGGCAGCCGGCTCATTTTCGCTCCCGGCGCCGGCAAAGCCGGCGCCTCCGCTTCTTGATGAGCTCCGTCGAGCCTACGCTCATTCGTCGAACCTCAGGTACGGCTCGAGCCCGTGCAGGCCGCCCTCGCGGCCGAAGCCCGATTCCTTGTAACCGCCGAACGGCGACGTCGGGTCGAAGCGGTTGAACGTGTTCGCCCACACGACGCCGGCGCGGAGGCGCTGCGCCATCCAGAGGATCCGCGAGCCCTTCTCCGTCCAGACGCCGGCGCTGAGGCCGTACGGCGTGTTGTTCGCCTTCTCGAGCGCCTCTTCCGGCGTGCGGAACGTCAGCACCGACAGCACGGGCCCGAAGATCTCCTCCTGTGCGATGCGGTAGCTCTGCGCGACGTTCGTGAAGACGGTCGGCGCGAACCAGTAGCCCTTCTCCGGCAGGTGGCACGGCGGCTGGTAGATGTCCGCGCCTTCTTCCTTGCCCGCCTCGACGAGCTCGGTGATGCGGTCGAGCTGCATCTTCGAGTTGATCGCGCCGACGTCGGTGTTCTTGTCGAGCGGGTCGCCGACGCGCAGTGTCTCGAGGCGCTTCTTCAGCTTCTCGACGAGCGGCTCGTAGATCGACTCCTGTGCGAAGAGGCGCGAGCCTGCGCAGCACACGTGCCCCTGGTTGAAGTAGATGCCGTTGACGATCCCCTCGACGGCCTGGTCGAGCGCGCAGTCGTCGAAGACGATGTTCGCCGCCTTGCCGCCGAGCTCGAGCGTCAGCTTCTTGCCGGTGCCTGCGAGCTGCCGCTGGATCGCCTTGCCGACCTCGGTCGAGCCCGTGAACGCGATCTTGTCGACGCCGTCGTGCTCGACGAGCGCCGCGCCCGTGCGGCCGTCGCCCGTCACGATGTTCACGACGCCCGGCGGCAGCTCCGCCTGGCGCAGCACGTCGCAGAAGAGGAGCGCGGTCAGCGGCGTCGTCTCCGCCGGCTTCAGTACGACGGTGTTGCCGCAGGCGAGCGCGGGCGCCAGCTTCCACGCGAGCATCAGCAGCGGGAAGTTCCACGGGATGATCTGCCCGGCCACGCCGACGGGCTTCGGCGTGCGGTTCGGGAAGGCGTACTCGAGCTTGTCGGCCCAGCCGGCGTAGTAGAAGAAGTGCGCCGCGGCGAGCGGGAGGTCGACGTCGCGCGACTCCTTGATCGGCTTGCCTCCGTTGAGCGACTCGAGCACGGCGAACTCGCGCGAGCGCTCCTGCAGGATGCGCGCGATCCGGAAGAGGTACTTCGCGCGCTCGGAGCCGGGGAGCTTCGACCAGCCGTTCGCGTATGCATCGCGCGCGGCGGCGACTGCAGCGTCGACGTCGGCCTGCGTCCCCTGCCCCACCGTCGCGAGCGTCTCCTCGCTCGACGGCGAGATCGTCGCGTACGACTCCGTCGCCTCGATCCACTTGCCGCCGACGAAGTGGCCGTAGCTCTCCTCGAGGCGCACGACGTCGCGCGACTCGGGCGCGGGTGCGTACGTCCAGTCCTTCGGGACCGGCGCGCGGTCGTGTTTGCGTTCGATGTCAGTCAAGGGTGAAGTAGTCCGGCCCCTGGTAGACGCCTGTCTTCTCCTTGCGGAGCTGCATGAGGATGTCGTTCAGGAGCGATGAGGCGCCGAGACGGTACAGATCCGGTGTGAGCCAGTCCGCGCCGAGCGTCTCGTGCACGAGCACGAGATGCTGCACCGCCTGCTTCGCCTGGCGGATGCCGCCCGCAGCCTTGAAGCCGATGTGCCGTCCCGTCTCCTCGTAGACGTCGCGCACCGCTTCGAGCATGCACAGCGCGACAGGGAGCGTCGCCGCGGGGTTGATCTTGCCGGTGGACGTCTTGACGAAGTCGGCGCCGCCCGCAATCGCGAGCAGCGTCGCGCGGCGGACGTTGTCGTACGTGCCGAGCTCGCCGGTCTCGAGGATCACCTTGAGGTGGACGTCGCCGCAGGCTTCCTTCACCTGCACGACCTCGTCGTAGACCTTCGCGTAGCGGCCGGAGAGGAACGCGCCGCGGTCGATCACCATGTCGATCTCCTCGGCGCCGAGCTCGATCGCGTTGCGGACGTCGGCGACCTTGAGCTTCGTCGGGTACTGGCCGGACGGGAAGCCGGTCGCGACGGCGGCGACCTTCACGCCGGTGCCCTCGAGCCGCTCGCGTGCGGTGGGGACGAGGTTCGGGTAGACGCAGATCGCGGCGCACGACGGGATCGCGGGGTCGCTCGGGTCCGGCCGGATCGCCTTCGAGCAGAGCGCCGCGACCTTGCCTGGCGTGTCGGCGCCCTCGAGGGTCGTCAGGTCGGTCGTGCGGATCGCGAGCTCGAGCGCGAAGACCTTCGCGTCCTTCTTGATCGACCGCTTCGCGAGGGAGGCCGCGCGCTCCTCGAGCGCGACCGCGTCGACCGAGCCGATCCGGGGCAGCCGCGGCTCGAGCGGCAGCTCGAACCCGGCCGGAAGTGCAGGCGCCTGGGCCATGGGATCAGTGTAGGAGACGGATCCCGGCTTGGACCCGGCGGCCCGGCGGGCCTCGAGCTCGTACGGGTTCCCGTCGTAGCCGCGCAATAGATAGGAAAGGGGCATCCGCAGCGGGTGGTGCTGCATCTGCCACACGTGACAGAGCTCGTGCGCGACGAGATCGGCATCGTCGAGCAAGGCCTCGGAGCGGAGCAGGATCGTCCAGTGGGCCGAGTAGCCGTCGAAGCGGCGGAGCCACGGGAGCCGGAAGAGCCAGGGCACGACCCACACGCGCACGTGCGCGGTCGCGACCGGCCTCGGATAGAGCTCGAGCGGGTCGAGCCGCTCCTTCGCCCGCCGGAGCGCGGCACGCGTCGCGTCGTCCACGGGCCGACGCTATAGCGTTGCCACGCCGTGAAGCGACTCGTCCTCCGCCTCCTCGACCGGCTCGGCCTCGTCGGGCCTGCGTTCCGCGCGTACGAGCGCGTCGTCGCGCTCCGCCCCTCGCGCAAGCTGTCGGTCGACGGGCCGCCGTTGCCGCCGCGACGGTTGATGGTGCGCGTCGCCGGCACGGGCGACGCCGACTGGTTCCTCCGCAGCGGCCGCGCCGGCTTCGACGCGATCGCCGCGCATGCGCCGCTCTCCGACGACGGCGCGGTGCTCGACTTCGGCTGCGGCTGCGGCCGGGTCACGCGCTGGTGGGGCGACTTCCCGGGCACCGTCGCCGGCAGCGACGTGAGCGGCGCGGCGATCGACTGGTGCCGCGCGAACCTCCCGTTCGCGCGCTTCGAGACGAACGCGCTCGCGCCTCCGCTCGCGTTCGACGACGAGTGCTTCGACCTCGTCTACGCCCTCTCCGTGTTCACGCACCTCACCGCGGAGCTCCAGGTCGCGTGGCGCGACGAGCTCCGCCGCGTGCTGCGTCCCGGCGGCCGACTGCTGCTCACGACGCACGGCCGCTCCTACGCCCCGCGTCTCGACGCGGACGAGCGCGCGCGGTTCGAGCGCGGAGAGCTCGTCGTGCGCTGGGCCGAAGTGGCCGGCTCGAACCTCTGCAGCGCGTACCACCCCGAGTCGTATCTCCGCGACACGTTCGCGCAGGGCTTCGAGCTCGTCGAGCTGGAGCCCGAGGGCGCACGCGGCAACCCGACGCAGGACCTCGTCCTGCTCCGCAAGAGCTAGCGCGTCAGCGTGACCTTGCGCAGCCCCGCGGGGCTGTCGATGTCGAGGCCGCGCAGCTGCGCAAGCCGCATCGCCGTGAGCTGGCCCGGGATCACCGCGGTCAGCGGGCTGAGCCACTCCGGCACGCGCGGCACGAGCGGCAGCTTCGTGTGCGCCCGGCGCAGCACGGCGTCGACGTCCGAGACCGCGATCACACGCGCACGGCGTTCCTGCAGCGGCAGCAGCAGGCCCTCGACGCTCGGCCGCGCAGGCCCGGTCGGCGCGACGACGATCACGGGCCAGTCGGGGCGGATCGCCGCGATCGGACCGTGCATCAGGTCGGCCGGCGAGTACGCCTCGACGACGAGGCCCGATAGCTCGCGGATCTTGAGCGCGATCTCGAACGCCGTCCCGTAGTTGACGCCGCGCGCGACGACCGTTGCGCCGATCGCGTCTCGGTAGTCGTCGAGCGGCGGCGCGGTCTCGAGCGAGAGCGCGATCTGCCGCTCGAGCACGTCCGGCATCGAATGCAGCTCGGCACGAGCAACCTCGTCGTTCGCGATCGCGGTGAACAGGAGTGCGATTGCGCCGAGCGAGTTGAGATACGTCTTCGTCGCGGCGACGGCGCGCTCCTCGCCCGCGTCGAGCGGGAACACGGCGTCTGCCTCCTGCGCGAGCGGCGACGCAGGGTCGTTCGTGAGCGCAATCGTGGGCCGGCCCTGCCTGCGCCCCTCCGCCAGCACCGACGCGACGTCCGGCGACGCGCCCGACTGCGAGATACCGACGACGACGGCGCCGTCGAGCCGCGGCGGCTGCTCGTAGATCGTGTACAGCGACGGCGTCGCGAACATCACCGGCACGCGGTTCGCCCGCCCGAGCAGATACTGCGCATAGCGCGCGGCATTGGACGAGCTGCCGCGCGACGCGATCAAGATGTAGCGGACGTCGTCACGCCGGAATGCGGCCGCAACGTCTGCGGCGCGATCCGATTCGCGCTCGAGCAGTGCGGCGAGTGCGGCGGGCTGCTCGCGCAGCTCGGTGTCAAGCCACGACACGCGCTTCGCCCGCGCTCAGGACGTTGACGATGTCGAGCCGGTCGTCGAGCACGACGACGTCGGCTGCGCCGCCGGGCTCGAGCACGCCGAGGTCGGGCCGCCCGACGATCCGCGCGGGGACCGACGTCGCCGCGCCGATCGCCTCCTCGAACGGGATGCCGAGCGCGTGCACGTTGCGGACGGCCTCGATCATCGTCAGCACGGTTCCGGCGAGCACGCCGTCCTCGCGCATCGGCGGCCCGTCACCTACCTCGATCGACACGTCGCCGAGCTGATAGCTGCCGCCTCCGATCCCGGCGCCTGCCGTCGCGTCGCTGATCAGCGCGACGCGTCCACCCGCAGCGGCCCATACGAGTCGCACGGTCTCGTCGGCGAGATGGTGGCCGTCGACGATCATCTGGACGAACACGTCGCGCCGCGTGAGGGCGACACCGACGATCCCGGGGTCGCGCGAGCGGAACGGACGCATCGCGTTGAAGAGATGCGTCACGGTCGACACGCCGAGGTCGAAGGCCTCGTTCGCCACCTCGGCGGTCGCGTTCGTGTGGCCTGCGGACACCACCACGCCGCGCTCGAGCAGGCGCGCGATCAACGCGTGTGCGCCGGGGAGCTCGGGCGCGACGGTCATCTCCGTGACGCGCCCCGAGTCGAGGATGCGGTCGAGCAGGTCGAGATCGGGGTCGCGGCGGTACTCGGCGGGGTGCGTGCCGAGCCGCTCCGGCGAGAGGAACGGCCCTTCGACGTGGGCGCCGACGATCCGCGGGCCCGCGGACTCACCCGGCACGATCCGCAGCGCATCGAGCAGCGTCGACTCGGCCGCCGTGATGAACGTCGGCTGGTACGCGGTGACACCCGTCTGGAGCAACGCCTCGCCGGCGCGCGCGTAGTCCTCGATCGACGCGGCCAGGAAGTCGACGCCGGCGAAGCCGTTGACCTGCAGGTCGACGAAACCCGGAACCGCGATGCGGCCCCGTGTTCCACCGGCGAGCCCGACGCCCGTGATACGGCCTTCCTCGACCTCGACGTCGCCGCCGACGAGCTCCCCGCGGACGAGTGCTGCTTCGACGCCGAGCCTCATCGCGGCCCTCCGAGCGCGACGCGCACCGAGCCGCCGGCCCCGTCGAGCCGCTCACGCGCGGTCGCGGGATCGACTCCCGCGAGGAGCGCGACGAGCGCAACGCGCGCGTCGCCGCCGGCGGCGTCGAGCGCCGCGTCGACGTCGGCCTCCCCGGCGCCGCTCGCGATCACGAGGTTGCGGCGCGCTCGCTCGCGCAGCTTCACGTTCCCGGGAGCGACCGCGACCATCAGACCGGCGTAGGTGCGGCCGAGGCGGACCATCGTCACGGTCGAGATCGTGTTCAGCACGAGCTTCTGCGCCGTGCCGGCCTTGAGCCGCGTCGAGCCGGCGATCGCCTCGGGGCCGACGACGACCGCGATCTCGTGGTCGGCGAGCGCTCCGAGCGCGCTCTCGCGAACGCACACGACCGCGACGAGCAGCGCGCCGGCGGCCCGGGCGGATTCGAGCGCGGCGAGGGTGAACGGCGTCGAGCCGCTCGCGCTGACGCCGACGACGACGTCCGCTTCGCCGATCGCGAGCTCGGCGAGGCCCGCGACGCCCGCTTCGCGATCGTCCTCCCCCAGCTCGGAGTCGTCGGCGACGACCGCGACGACCTCGCCCGGGCGCGACCCGAAGGTCGGCCCGCACTCGGCCGCGTCGAGCGCGGCGAGGCTGCCCGACGTGCCCGCTCCGACGTAGACGAGCCGTCCGCCGCGCGCGAGCCGCGCCGCGATCGCGTCGATCGCGAGCGCAAGAGCGTCCCCCGCCTCGGCGACCGCGCCTGCGACGGTCGCGTCCTCCGCGTTGAGCAGCCCGACGAGCTCGCGCGTCGTGCGCAGGTCGAGCTCGGGATCGCGCACCGCCTCCGTCGGCTTCTGCGGGCGCCCCGTGAGCGCCGCACTGACGGCCTCCCACACCGCCGGCGCGTCCGGCGTGCCGATGCTCATGTGCCCGCACGCCTCATAGCCCCACGTCCAGAGATCGTCGACGCCTTCCTCGCGCGCGGCCGCGATCGCCGCCTCGAGCTCGGGGATCTCGTCCGCGGCGAGCCCGAAGCTCGGCAGCCACAGCTGTGCGGCGACCCCGTGCCGGTCGCACGTCTCGCGCAGCAGCTTCGCGAAGCGGCGCACGAACGGGCCCGCGGGCTCGTCCCAGTGCTTCCAGTACGGATCCGTCGCGAACGTGTGCAGCCCCGGCAGCGAGGCGACCGTGTTCCAGTCGGAGATCCCGTGCGTGCCCTCCGTCGACGGGAGCAGGCACACCGTGCTCCTCCCACCGCGAGCCGCGACGTGCGCGAGCATCTCGCGCAGGAAGTCGACGACCGACGCCTCGCGGAACGCCTGCACCTCGGGGGTCAGCTCGCGCGGGACCGGTCCGCCGAAACGCTCGGCGCAGCGGTCGCACACGCAGCTCCAGCGCGCCGCGTCCTCGATGCCGACGTGCCGCGGCACCATCCATGCGGGCTCGTCCCAGAACACGGAGTCGACGCCGTCGTCGAGCACGACGTCGGCCCAGGCCTTGCAGAAGGCGCGATAAACGGGGCTGTTGAGGCACGCGCCTGCCACTCGACGGCCGTCATCGAGCACCTGGCACTCGTCCGGGTGGAATGTCACGAACCTGCTCTCCGCCTCGCCTCCGAACGTCCGTCCGAGACCCCACGGGCTCACCTGCACCGTGAGGCCGACCGCGTGCGACGCGGCGACGACCTCGCGCATCGTCGCGCGGTAGTACTCGAGGTCGTTCTCGGAGTAGGTGTGCAGGACGCCGGTGTAGCCCCGGGCCGCGAGATCGGCGAGATCGCGGCGGACGTGCCGCGCGATGCGCACGCCGAAGTACGAGCAGCCGGCCATTGTGGTCTTTACCACTTAGCCTCGCACCGCCCCTGCGGTCAGCCCGAAAGCGATCTTGCGCTGGACGAGCAGGAAGAAGACGACGGCCGGGATCGCGGTCAGCGTCGAGCCCGCCATCAGCGCGCCCCAGTCGGTGTGGCGGCTCGTGCCGAGGAAGTAGGACAGCCACACGGTGAGCGTCTGCTTGGACTGGTCGTTCAGGAGGATGCGCGCGAAGATGTACTCGTTCCACGTCGTGATGAACGCGAATACCGACGTCGCGACGAGCCCCGGTGCGACGAGCGGCAGAAGGATGCGGACGAATGCCCCGAGGCGCGTGCTTCCGTCGACCATGGCCGCCTCCTCGAGGTCCTTCGGGATGCCGAGGATGAAGCCGCGCAGCGTCCAGATCGAGAACGGCAGCACCGCCGTGATGTAGACGATGATCACGCCGCTCAGCACGTTCACCTGGTGGTAGCGCGCGAGCACGACGTACAGCGGGATGATCAACCCCGCACCCGGGATCATCTGGATCCCGATGATCAGGACGATGAAGAGCTTGCGTCCCGTGAACCGGTACTTCGCGACCGCGACCGACGCGAGGAACGCGAGCGTCATCGCGATCACGACGGTGACGCCGACGATGATCACCGTGTTCACGAGGTCGTTCCAGAAGAACGGCGCGTGCATCGCGTCGCGGAAGTGCGAGATCGTCGGCCGGAGCGACAGCCACGTCGGCGTCAGGCTGTTCACCTGGTCCTCGGGCTTGAACGCCGTGGAGATCATCCAGTAGACGGGGAAGACGAGCACGACGAAGAGCAGGAGCCCGACGCCGTTCCAGACGAGCCGCCGCGTGCGCCCGCTCATGCCGCGTCGCCCATCCGCACCATCTTGCGCACGTAGAAGACGCTGAGGATCGCGACGACGACGAGCATCACGAGCGAGATCGCAGCACCGCGCCCGAAGTCCGTCTTGAGGTAGCCCTCCTCGAAGAGATACGTCCCCATGAGCTCGTTCGACGGGCCGGTGTGCGCCTGGCCGATCAGCAGGTACGGCTGCGTGAACACGCCGAAGTCCCAGATGATCGAGAGGCTCGTGAGGATCAGCAGCACGGGCGTGAGGATCGGGACGGTGACGTCGCGAAACACGCGCACCGAGCCGGCGCCGTCGATCTCCGCCGCCTCGACGAGCTCGCGAGGCACCTGCGAGAGCGCTGCGTACACGGTCACGACGACGAACGGCAGCGCACCCCACACGATCATCGCGGTGACGATGCCGAGCTGCGAGAACGTCGTCCCGTACCAGTCGTGGTGGAAGAAGTCGCCGAGCCCGAGCTTCGTGAGGGTGAAGTTGAGGACGCCGTTCTGGTAGTTCGTCATCCAGTACCAGACCTGCACGGCGACGACGACCGGGACCGACCAGACGAGAATGAGGCCGGAGGTCAAGACGACGCGCACCCAGGTGCTCAGCCTGACGAGCAGGAGCGCGACGAGCGTGCCGAGCACCATCGTCAAGCCGACGTTCGCGATCGTGAACACGACGGTCCGGAGCAGCACGTGCCAGAACACCTGGTCGTGCAGGATCGAGCTGAAGTTCTTCGTCCCGACCGAGATGCCCTTGTGCGCGATCAGCTCGCTCAGCCCGTACCGCTGAAACGCGAGGCGGACGAGGCTGTAGAGCGGATACGCGAGGATCGCGCCGACGATCAGCAGCACCGGCAGGATCAGGCCGTACGGCACGGAGCCCCGCGCGACGCGGCCCCACGTCAGGTGCCGCCGCCGCCGAGGCCCGGAGGCCTCGGCGGCAAGCGACATTCCATCGGGGAGCGGGCTTCGCATAGCGACTCCGAAGGTCCCGCTCAGTCCTGCTCTACGCGCCGTTCAGAACCAGTGCGATGTTGCTGCTGGCGTTCGCCGCGGCCTGCTTCACGGTGAGCTTCCCCTGGAGGATGGTCGCCAGCATGTTGCGGAGGATATTGCCGTTCTCCACGTCGACCCAGTGCTTCGCCGCGGGGACGAACCAGCTGCGTGCGGCCGCGCGCTCGTTCACGCTCGTGCCGAGCAGGCTCGTCGCGTTCGGGATGTTGCCCTTCGACTGGAGGATCTTCTCGCCTGCGGTGCTCGTGAAGTCCTTGATCCAGTCGGCGCCGAGCGCGGTGTTGCCGCCCTGCGGCACTGCGAGGTCGGAGCCTCCGAGGAAGCCCGGCATGGCCTGACCCGGCGTGTGGCTCGGCATGACGAACTGTGCCGTCGTCGCCTTGTACTTCGTGCCGACGCAGCAGCTGAACCAGCCCGGGCCGATGATCGCGCCCGCGCCGCCCTGCGAATACACGTCGTACGGTGCGGGATGGTTCTCGTCGCTCGTCTTGCTCGCCTTGGACGCCGCGTTGAAGAAGTTCTTCCACGCGGTCAGGCCTGCGACGGACTGCGGGCTGTCGAGATTCCCGTACCACTTGCCGCCCTGGGTGCGCGCGATCGATCCGCCGTAGTCGTAGACGAACGCCATCGCGAAGTACCAGTCGGTGCCGGCGAAGTAGACCGGCGAGAAGCCCTTCACGCTCTTGTTCTTCGCGGCGAGCTTCGCCACGTCGGAGGTGAACTGCCCGAGGCTCGTCGGCAGCTTCTTGATGCCCGCCTTGGCGAACACGTCGGTCCGGTAGGTCACCACGCGCGAGCCCGCGTAGTACGGCACGCCGTAGAGGTGCCCGCCGAACGCCCCCGAGGCGGCGAGGCCCTTGAGCCAGTTGCCCGAGTTGTCGAACGTGCTCTTGAGCGACGTCAGGTCGGAGAACGCACCTGCCGCCATGTACTTCGTCATCTCGGTGTTGCCCATCTCGATCACGTCCGGCGTCGTACCGCCGGCGAGTGTCGCGTCGAACTTCTGCAGGTGGTCGCCCCAGTTCTGGTACTGCACGTCGACCGTGTATCCGGGGTGATCCTTGGCGAACTGTGCGTTCGCCGCAGCGACGGCGTCCGGCCAACCGGACTGCGCGTCGACCTGCAGCCATACCGTGAGCTTGTTGGCCTGGTGACTCTGGCCACTCGCGCTCGCCGTCGCCGCGACGACTCCGAGCGCGGCGGCCGCCACCACCGCCACGAAAACTCGTGTTCTCATCCACGTCTCCTCGAGCCGTCGACGCGGGACCTCGTCGCTTCTGTGCCGCCGTGGCCTGCGGGAACGCGCGCGATGGTCGATGCGCCGAATTGGTCTTTACCAATAGCCACGGCCGGACACTCGCACACATGACCATTCGTGTCAAGCCTCCGCATCCGGAGGAGGCCCGGTCAGGCGTCGCGGCGGCTGAGCTCGGTCACGATCCGGTAGCGGTCGCCCCGGTAGACCGACTGGACGAACTCGACCGTGCGGCCCGCCTCGTCGCGGCTCGTGCGCTCGAAGAGGAACGCGGGCGAGTGGAGCGGGACGCCGAGCGCCGCCGACTCCTCGTCGTTCGTCACGGTCGGCTCGATCGCCTGGGTGCCGCCGGCGATCACGACGCCGTAACGCTGCTGGAGCAACTCGTAGAACGAGCCGGTCAGGCTCTTCGGCGTCAGGCCGGGCACGAGGCTCTCCGGGATGTGGAGCGTCTCGATCGCCATCGACTCGCCGTCTGCGAGCCGAAGCCGCTTGACGACGACGATTCGCTCGGACGGGGAGACGTTGAGGAAGCGGCCGAGGCGGGCACCGGCGGAGATCGTGGTCATCCCGAGGGTGCGGCTCCCGGGCACCATCCCGCGCCGCCGCATGTCGTCGCTGAAGGACGTGATGGTGAGCTCCTGCGAGATCTTCGGCTGCTGGACGTAGGTGCCGCTGCCGCGACGGCGGACGAGATAGCCCTCGCGGGCAAGGTCGTCGAGGGCGGCCCGCAGGGTGAGGCGCGAGACGCCGAGGTCGGCGCTCAGCTGCCGCTCCGAGGGGATCGCCGTCCCGACGCCGAGCTGCTCGATCAGGTCGAGCACCTGCTGGCGCGTGAGGCTCTGCTTGGTGACCTTCTGGGGGAGGCTCATCGGCTGCGCCGACTATAGCCGAGTGGTTCGAAATTGGTCAATGCCATTGATCTTTTACGAGAGCTCCGGTATTACTAGCGGTCCGGTGTCCGGGATCGTCCTCGAACAGGTGAGCAAGGTCTTCGCGGGCGGCGTGAAGGCCGTCGACGGCGTCTCGCTCGAGATCTCGAGCGGCGAGTTCCTCGTCCTCGTCGGCCCGTCGGGCTGCGGCAAGTCCACGCTGCTGCGCATGATCGCAGGGCTGGAGGAGGTCACCGAGGGCTCGATCGCGATCGGCGAGCGCGACGTCACCGACCTGCCGCCGCGCGCACGCGACATCGCAATGGTCTTCCAGACGTACGCGCTGTACCCGCACATGACCGTGCGCGAGAACCTCGGCTACGGGCTGAAGGTGCGGAAGACCGGCAAGGTCGAGGCGCGGCGCCGCGTCGACGAGGTCGCGGAGATGCTCGGGCTCGAGCAGCTGCTCGAGCGGCGGCCGGCAGCGCTCTCCGGCGGCCAGCGGCAGCGCGTCGCCATGGGGCGCGCGATCGTGCGCGAGCCGAAGGCGTTCCTGATGGACGAGCCGCTCTCCAACCTCGACGCCAAGCTGCGCGTCAGCATGCGCGCGCAGCTCTCGAGCCTGCACGCCCGGCTCGGGACGACGACGATCTACGTGACGCACGACCAGGTCGAGGCGATGACGCTCGGCCAGCGCGTCGCAGTGATGCGCGACGGCCGGATCCTGCAGGTCGCGACACCCCAGGAGCTCTACAACCGGCCTGTCAACCTCTACGTCGCAGCCTTCATCGGCTCGCCGTCGATGAACCTCGTCGAGGCGACCGTCGCCGGAGACGCGATCGAGTTCGGCGGCCTGAGGATCCCGCTCCATCCCGGCAACGCCCTCGCAGGGCAGCAGCGCGTCGTGGCCGGTATCCGCCCCGAGGCCTTCGAGGACGCCGCGCTGGCCGATCCCGCCCTCCCCCAGTTCGACGTGCAGGTCGACGTCGTCGAGGAGCTCGGACCGGACACGCACATCATCTTCGAGGTGGACGCACCGCCGATCGACGTGACGGAGGTCCGCGAGGCGGCGGGCGACGGCGATGCCCTGCTCCAGTCGGACCGCGCGACGTTCACCGCACGCCTCGACCCGCAGACTGCGGCTCGTCCGGGGCGCCCGCTGCGCGTCGCCGTCGACCCGGCGCGCTTCCACTTCTTCGATCCGTCGACGGGGCTGCGCCTCGAGCATGCGGCTGCTCCGGCCCTCGCTCGCGCTTAGCGCGGTCGCGCTCGCCGCCGCGGCGCCGGCGACAGCGTCGGTCTCGTTGCAGCGGCTCGTCGGCTCGACGGTGATGAGCGCGCTCGCGGGGCCGCCGCAGGCGTCGTTCCTCGCGCGCGTGCGCGCGGGTGAGGTCGGCGGCGTGATCCTCGTCGGGCACTGGCAGTCGACGGCGCGGATGGCGCAGACGACGCGGGAGTTGCAGTCGGCCGCGTGCGAGCGCGGAACGCCGCTCCTGATCGCGGTCGACCAGGAGGGCGGCTGGGCGCGGCGGCTCCCGTGGGCCGCACCGTCCGAGACCGAAGGCGAGCTCGGCACAGGCAGCGCGGCACACGTCGAGCGCGAGGCGCGCGCCGCCGCCTCGGCGCTGCTCGGCGCGGGCGTCGACGTCGACTTCGCCCCCGTCACGGATACGCGGCTCGCGCCGCACAGCTTCCTCGGCGGCCGCGCGTTCTCGAGCGACCCGTCTGTCGTCGGCCGCCTCGCGGCGGCGTTCGTGCGCGGGCTGCAGGCCGGCCGCGTCGCGGCGACGGCGAAGCACTTCCCCGGCCTGGGCGCCGCAACCGCGAACACCGACGACCATGCGGTGACCGTCCGCGAGACCCGCCTCGAGCCCTTCGGAAGCGCGATCAGGGCCGGCGCGCGCCTCGTGATGGTCTCGAACGCGTCGTATCCGCGGCTCGACGGCAGTGGGCGGCCGGCCGTGTTCTCGCGCACGATCGTGACGGGCCTGCTGCGCGGCACGCTCGGCTTCAAGGGCGTCGTCGTGACGGACGCACTCGATGCACCCACACCGGCGGCCACGCCGCACGCCGCCGCGCGAGCGATCGGTGCGGGCGTCGACCTGCTGCTCTACACGTCCGGCTCGACCGCCGACCGCGGCTACGACAGCCTGCTGCGCGACGCCGCCTCGAGCTCGCGGCTCCGTACGCAGATCGCGGCGGCCTCGGACCGGATCGCCGCGCTGAAGCGCTGGCTCGGCCGGCGCTGCTAGAAATCGAGTCGCGTGAGCGCGGCCTCGTTGCGCCGCCAATGCGGGCGCACCTTGACCATCAGCTCGAGGAAGATCGTGCGCCCGAGGATCGCCTCGACCTCGGGCCGCGCGCGTGTGCCGATGTCCTTCACCATCGCGCCGGCCTTGCCGACGAGGATCTGTTTCTGCGAGTCGGTCTCGACGACGATGAGCGCGCGCACGAACTTCTCGCCGAGCTCCTCGACCTCGACCGAGATCGCATGCGGCACCTCGTCGCGCGTCAGCTGCAGCGCCTTCTCGCGCACGAGCTCGGCGATCTGCGTCTCGACGGTGAGGTCGGTGCGCTGGTCCGCCGGGAAGTAGAGCGGCCCTTCCGGCAGCAGGCCCACGAGCTCGTCCCGCAGCTCGCCGATGCCGTCGCCGGTCTTTGCGCTCACGGGATGGAGCGCGTGGAAGTTCCCGAGACGAGCGGCCGCGGTCATCTGCTGCGCGATGTGGCCGCCTTTCAGCCGGTCGACCTTGTTGAGCGCGATCACCACCGGGACGCCGAGGCCGAACACGCGCTTCGCGATGAACCGGTCGCCTGCGCCGATGCGCTCGCGTGCGGAGAGCACGAGGACCACGCCGTCGACCTCCTCGAACGCCGCGTCGACGGTGTGCTGCATGCGCTCCGTGAGCGCGTCGAGCGGGCGCTGAAAGCCGGGCAGGTCGACGAGCACGAGCTGGTGGTCCTCGGCGTTCGCGATCCCGAAGATGCGGCGGCGCGTCGTCTGCGGCTTGTCCGAGACGATCGCGACCTTGCCGCCGGCGAGCGCGTTCACGAGCGTCGACTTCCCGACGTTCGGACGCCCCGCGATCGCGACGAAGCCGGACTTCATTCCGGGAGGTTCCACGTGTCGGGCAGCAGGTCGGCCGGCGTGTACTCGGCGATCGACCCGTCCTCACGCCTGAACGCGACGCGCTCGAAGCCCCACTCGTGCAGCCACTGGCGGCAGCCGCCGCACGGCGACGCCGTGATCCCGATCGCGACGAGCTCTCCGGGACGGATGCCCTCGCTCGCAGCCTTCGCGATCGCCGTCTTCTCCGCGCAGACGCCGAGCGGGTATGCGGCGCTCTCGACGTTGCAGCCGTCGAAGACGCGGCCGTCCTTCGCAAGCGCGGAGGCACCGACGAGGTAGTTCGAGTACGGCGCATACGCATTCGCGGCGGCCGCCTCTGCGCGAAGGACGAGCTCCTCGGCGGTCACGAGAGCACCTGGAAGACGACGAGCGTGATCAGTGCGCCGAGCGCGCCGCCGTAGAACACCTCGAGCGCGGAGTGCGCGCCCGACTCGACACGCGTCTGCGCCACCAGCAGCGCCATGAGAAACGTGAGCGACGAGACGAGGAAGCGGTGCTGGTCGCCGATCACGTAGGTCGCCGCCATCCAGCCCGCGAAGGCGAGCGCCGCATGGCCCGAGGGGAGGCCGCCCCGCAACGGCGTGCCGCGACCCGTCATCGCCTTCGTCGCGATCACGACGAGCATGACGAGGAAGAGCGACGCGAGCGTGATCTCGGCCGGCGCGTCGCGGATGCTGTCGAGGACGCGTGCGCTGCGGTGGGCGGCGGCATGCGCGAAGACGAGGTACCCGACGGCGACTGCGACAGCGGACGAGATGAGCACCGCGCCTGCCGCGATGTCCTTCGCGAGCTTCGCATTCGGGTCGAACGACGTCGTCGAGATGTCGATCGCACCCTCGATCGCCGAGTTGACCATCTCGGCGACGAGCACGAACGCGATCGCGAGCAGCAGCAGGATCAGCTCGATGCGCCCGACGCCGAGCGCCGCGGCGGCGGCGATCACGCCGATCGCGACGGCGAAGTGGATGCGGAGGTTCCGCTGCGTGCGGAGGACGTGGATGATCCCTTCGAAGGCGTAGTTGAAGCTGTCGAGGAGCGACGGCGCCCGCCCCGGCGCCGGCGGAGGCGACGTGCGCGGACGCTCCTGGTCGCGCCGCGAGGTGAGGATGCTCACCGGTGGAGCTCCTCGCGCGCTTCCATCGCGTCGCCGTGGTCGTAGCCGACGAGATGGAGCACGGCGTGGACGAGCGGCGCCTGCCAGTCGTCGCCGACGACCTCGGGGCATACGACGACGTCGCCGAGCTGGCGCGGCAGGCCGTCCGGGAGCTCGTCGAGCGCATCGAGCGGGAATGCGAGGGCGTCGGTCGCCTCGTCGATCCCGAGGTGCTCGCGCTTCAGCGCACGGCTCTCGTCCGGCCCGACGAACGCGAGCCCGAGCTCTCCCGATTCGACGCCTTCGGCGGCGAGGACCCGCCGGACGAGCTCGACGGCGCCGGGCTCGTCGACGGCGACGCCGGATCGATTCTCCACCTCGACGTCGATCACCGGCGCCGCTCGGTCCCGGTCTCCTCGGAGTGGCGCTTGTACGCCTCGACGATCCGCTGCACGAGCTTGTGGCGGACGACGTCCTGGTGCCCGAAGTGCACGAACGCGATCCCGTCGATCGAGCCGAGGATGTTCTGCACCTGGATGAGGCCCGACGCCTGCTCGCGCGGCAGGTCGATCTGCGTGATGTCGCCCGTGACGACGACCTTCGAGCCGAAGCCGAGGCGCGTGAGGAACATCTGCATCTGCTCGGGCGACGTGTTCTGCGCCTCGTCGAGGATGATGAAGCTGTCGTTCAACGTGCGGCCGCGCATGAACGCGAGCGGCGCGACCTCGATCGTGCCGCGTTCCATGTACGCGTTCAGCTTCTCCGGGTCCATCGTGTCGTAGAGCGCGTCGAAGAGCGGGCGCATGTACGGGTCGACCTTCGCCGCCACGTCGCCCGGCAGGAAGCCGAGCCGCTCGCCCGCCTCGACCGCCGGACGCGTGAGGATGAGCCTGCCGACCTGCCGCTCCGAGAGCGCTGCGACGGCGAGTGCGATCGCGAGATAGGTCTTGCCGGTGCCGGCCGGGCCGATCCCGAAGGTGACGGTGCACTCGCGGATCGCGTCGACGTACCGCTTCTGCGTGACGGTCTTCGGCGTGATGCGCTTGCCGCGGTGCGACCAGACGACGTCCTCGAAGATCTCGCGCACGTCCTCGGCTTCGTCGAGCGCGGTGACGACGGTGTCGACCATGCCGGCGCCGATCTCCTGGCCGCCCTCGACGAGCTCCGCGAGCTCCTCGATCACGGCGCGGGCCTCGGCGACCTTGACCTCCTCGCCCTCGAGGGTAACGCGGTTGCCGCGCAGATTGACCTTGCAGCCGAGCCGGTCGCGGAGCGCGGTCAGCACGCCGTCGCCGATTCCGGCGAGCTCGGCCGCGACCTCGTTCGAGACGTCGAGTACGTCCTGCACGTGCCTCAGTGTACGAGCACTGGCCGGAGGCTCCGCGCTGCTCGGCCGCCGGCTCCGCGCCGCCGAGCCGTCGGCTCCGACCTGGTTGAGGCAACCAGGTCGGTGAGGGACGGGGCGCTTCGCGCCCCGCGTTCTTATGCGAGCTTTTCTCTCACGATCTGGCTGACCGTCGAGCCGTCGGCGCGGCCCGCGATCTGCGGCATGACGTCGGCCATCACGCGGCCGAGGTCGGCCATGCTCGTCGCCCCCACCTCCGCGATCGCGTCGTCGATGATCTCCTCGATCTCGTCCTCGGAGAGCGGCTCCGGCATGAACTCCTCGAGGATCGCGAGCTCGCGCTCCTCGGTGGCGGCCTGCTCCTCGCGCCCGCCCGAGCGGAACGCGTCCGCAGCCTCGATGCGCTTCTTGCGCTCGCGCTGCAGGACCTGCAGCTCCTCGTCCTCGGAGAGCGGGCGCTGCAGCTCCTTCTCGGAGCCCTTGAGGGCGTTGACGATCAGGCGGAGCGCGTCGCGCCGCTCGGAGTCGCGCGAGCGCATCGCCTCCTTGATCTCGTCCTCGATCGTGCCGATCAAGCTCACGCCATCCTCCCGCTCAGTTTTCCACCGAGCACGTGCCAGTGCAGGTGGAAGATCGTCTGGCCGGCTCCTGGGCCGGCATTGACGACGACACGGTAGTCCGTCAGCCCGTTCTCTGCAGCGACTTCGGCGATGAAGTCGAGCATCCGCTTCGCCTCGGCGGGCGGGAACGCGGCGATCCCGTGGAACGAATCGACGTGCCGCTCGGGCAGCACGAGCAGATGCGTCTCCGCCTGCGGGTTGATGTCGCGGATCGCGACGAAGCCCTCGGTCGCCGCGACGTGGTCGCCGTCGCGGTACAGCTTGCAGAAGAGACAGTCGGCGTTCACGCCGCCTGAACGCCCTCGTCGGAGACGGCCGCACCGCGCACCGCCACGAGCGCGCCGACCGGATGCGACGTGTCGACGAGCCACGGCGAGTAGTCGTCGCCGTAGCCGCGCCCGGGCCGGTCGACCAGCACGAGGTCGTCCCGGCCGATCTTGGTCCGCCAGCGCGTGAGGCACGCCTCGTGCGACGCCGACCGCAGCCGCGCGCCGCGATCCTTCTTCACGTGCGGCGCGACCGGATCGTCTGCCGCCGTGACGGTGCCCGGCCGCGGCGAGTACGGGAAGACGTGCACCTTCGTGATCCCGGCGGCGCGCACGGTGTCGAGCGTCGTCGCGAAGGCGCGCTCGTCTTCCGCAGGGAAGCCGACGATCACGTCGCTCGTCAGGTTGAACTCCTCCTGCAGCGGTGCGAGCCGGCGGAGATACGTCGCGACGGTGTAGCGGCGGCCCATCGCCCGGAGCACGGAGTCGTCGCCGGATTGCAGCGGCACGTGCAGGTGCCTGCTCACGGCCGGCGTCTCGCGGAGCGCGTCGATCAGCGCGTCGTTGACGTGGTTGATCTCGATCGACGACAGGCGCAGCCGTTCGAGCCCCGGTGTCGCACCGGCCTCGCGGACGAGCCGCGGCAGGTCATAGCCCGCGGCGCGATCCCGATAGCAGCCGAGGTTGATCCCGGTGAGCACGACCTCACGGTGGCCCTGCGCGACGCGGCGCGCGATCTCGCCGAGGACGGCGTCGGCCGCGCGGCTGCGCGACGCGCCGCGCACGAGTGGGATCACGCAGAAGTTGCAGGAGAAGCTGCAGCCGTCCTGCACCTTGACGAACGCGCGGACACGGTCGAGGCGCGCGTCGGCCTGGACGCAGCCGATCGCGCCGACGTCGCCCGCGACGAAGTCCGGGGTCTCCTCGCTGCGGCGCGCGACGACGACGACATTGTCGGGCAGGCCGGCGAATGCGTCGGCAGCGAGGTTCGCGCCGCACCCGGTGACATAGACGCGCCGGTGCGTGCGGGCCGCGCGTGCGGCCTGCTTGCGTGATTTCGCGACCGCCTCGTTCGTGACGCAGCAGGTGTTGACGACGGCGACGTCGGCCGCGTCGTCCCGTTCGACGTGCCCGTCCGCGAGCAGGCGCTCGCGCACGTCGTGGGCGTCGACATGCGAGACCTTGCAGCCGAGGAAGTGGACCGAGAACGTCGTCACGTCCCCGGAACGATAATCAGCCGCGCGCGTAGAGGTCGGCAGCCCAGCCCTCGCGATCGGCACGGTCGACCCTGTGCCAGCCCGTGACCGCGGGATCGTCCCGCTCGAGGTAGCCGGACGTGATCGCGAGACTCGCGTCGAGCCGTGGTAGGAGCGCCTCGACGACGTCGAGCGCGACGTTCGCGACGACGATGTCGACGGCGGGAAGGTCGTCGACGAGGGCGTCGGCCCGGTAGGTGTCGATCTCGACACCGTTCACGCGTGCATTCGCCTGCGCGATCTCGACGGCGTCGTCGTCGATGTCCACCGCGACGATCGGCCTGAAGCCGAGCCTCGCGGCCGCGATCGAGAGCACGCCCGAGCCGCACCCGACGTCGAGCAGGCTGCCCGGCTCGAGCGTCTGCAGCAGGTCGAGCGTGAGCCGCGTCGTCGCGTGCGCCCCGGTCCCGAACGCGCGGCCAGGGTCGATCACGATCGCCTCGACCTCGTCGGTCGCCTCCTCCCACGGCGGGCCGATCCAGAAGCGGCCGACGACGACGCCGTGGTGGAACTCGCGCCACGCTTCTTCCCAGCCCTCCGCGAACGACTCCGACGTGATCTCGAAGCGCTCCCGCAGCGATCGCTCGCCCGCGTCGTCCGTGTACACGGCGAAGCCGCCGTCGACCTCCTCGACCCCGCCGGGGAAGGTCTCGAGCAACACGGCGAGCTCGAGCTCGCCGCCCGGGACGACGACGCGTCTCAGCGGAACGCGCTCTTCAGCTTGTCGAAGAGGCCCTCGTCGGGCTTGTAGGTCCGCTCGTCGGCATGGGAGTCGAACTCTTCGAGCAGCCGCCGCTGCTCGTCGGTCAGATGGCGCGGGACGACGACGTTCACGAGGACGCGGTGGTCGCCGCGGCCGTAGCCCTGGAGCACCGGCATGCCGCGACCGCGCAGCAGCACGATCTGCCCCGGCTGCGTGCCCGCGCCGAACTCGAGCTCCTCGTCGCCGTCGAGCGTCGGGATCGTCACCGTCGCACCGAGCGACGCCTGCGTCATCGTGAGATCGATCGTCGAGAAGATGTCGTTGGCCTCGCGCACGAAGCGCGGGTCGGGGCGCACGTGCACCTGCACGTACGCGTCGCCGGCGCGCGTACCGAGCGCACCCGCGTGCCCCTCGCCGGTCAGCCTGATGCGCTGGCCGTCGTGGATGCCGGCGGGGATGTCGACATCGAGCTTCCGCTCCTCGATCACGCGGCCCGCGCCGTTGCACGCGGTGCACGGCGTCTCGATCGTCCGGCCTGACCCGGCGCACGCCGGGCACGCCTGCGTGCGGACGAACTCGCCGAAGACGCTCCGCGACACGTGCTGCAGCCGGCCCGCGCCGCCGCACGTCGAGCACGTCGAGACCTTCGAGCCGGGCTCCGCACCCTCCCCGGCGCAATGCGCGCACTGGACGGCGACCTCGAACGGCACTTCGCGCGACGTCCCGCGTGCGGCCTCGACGAGGTCGATCTCGACGGCGGAGATGAGGTCGGCGCCCCGGCCGCGCCCGTGTCCCGCGAGCAGGTCGTCGCCGAAGAATGCGGAGAAGAGGTCGGAGAGGCTGCCGAAGTCGAAGTGCCCGGGCTGGAAGCCGCCGCTGCGAAGGCCGGCGTGGCCGTACCGGTCGTAGAGCTCGCGCGTCTCGGACTTCGAGAGCACCTCGTAGGCCTCCACGACCTCGCGAAAGCGCTCCTGCGCATCCGGCGCGTCGGAGACGTCCGGATGCAGCTCCCGCGCGAGCCCGCGGAACGCCTTCTTGATCTCCGGCTCGGTGGCGTCCCGCGCGACTCCGAGAAGCTCGTAATAGTCGCGCTCGGTCGTCGCCATCGAGCCAACGTTAGCGGTCGTCGTAGACCGACTCGACGAAGCGCGAGAGCTCCGACGCGGCGGAGCGGACGGCGCCGACCGCCTTCTCGTAATCCATCCGCACCGGCCCGACCAGGCTCACGGCGCCGAGCGCGCGGTGGACGAGCCCGTAGCACGCGCCGACGAGCGCGACCTCGCGCAGCGCCGGATGCACGAGCTCGGCGCCGACGCGGACGAACGGCCGCCGCGGCTCGGACTGCGACTCGCCGAGCACGTCGAGGAACGCCGCCCGCTTCTCGACGAGGTCGAACAGGTTGCGGTAGGCGTCGAGCTCTTCGGCCCGCACCTCGCCGAGCAGGTCGGCCGCGCCGCCGACGTACAGACGCTGCGCCGCCGAGACGAGCTCCGTGAATGCGGGCCGGAGCGCGTCGAGGAAGCGCCGCTCGTGCACGCCGAGCGCGGGGTCGTCGAAGCGGCGCCGCAGCAGCGACGTGCCGAGCTGGAGCCCGGACACGGTTTCGTTCAGGTACTCGCCGGCCCATTGCGCGAGGCCGGGGTCGACCGCCTCCTCGAAGTGGAAGAGCCGCTTCGAGACGCCGCCGGCCGACGTGATCACGACGACCATCACGATCTCGGGCTGGAGCAGCAGCACCTCGACGTGGACGACGGTCGTCGACTCGAGCGGCGGCGCCGAGACGAGCGCGAGCAGGCGCGTCACCTGCGAGAGCATGTCGGTCGTCGCCTGGAGCGCCTGCTCGACCTCCGTGCGCGTCGTGTGCAGGTCGAGCGGGAACTCGGCAGGTTGCGGGTCGAGACGGCCGAGCAGCTCGTCGGCGTAATAGCGGTAGCCGCTCTCGGTCGGCACGCGACCGGCGGAGGTATGGGGATGCGTCAGCAGGCCGCGCGTCTCGAGCTCGGCGAGATCGGCGCGCACGGTGGACGGCGCCGCCGCGAGACCCGCGTTCTCGACGAGCGTCTTCGAGCCCACGGGCTGCCCCGTCGAGACGTACTCCTCGACGACGCGGCGCAGGATCTCCTGCTGGCGGACGGTCAGCTGGACACCCGTGGGCGACTCGGCGCTCATTTGCAGGGAATTTTAGCCGTGACCGCGGACCGCGACGAGCGCGCTCAGGCGAGCAGCTCGGCGGTGACGCCGCCGCCGAGGAAGCGGCCGCGCTCGGTGAGCGTCAGCGCGTCGCCGGACTCCTCCGCGAGGCCGAGCCGCTCGACCCGCGCGAGGCCCGCCGGATCGAGCGCGTGCCGGAGCCCGGCGAGCTGCAGCGGCTCGTCGAGGCGGAGCCCGAGCATCACGCGCTCGCGCGCCTGGACGTCGCCGTCGAGCGGCTCCAGCTCACGCTCGGGCGCGTGCCCCCGCGCGAGCGCCTCCAGGTAGCGCCCGAGCTTCGGCGTGTTGCGCCGGCGCACGGATTCGATTGTCGAGACCGCGCCGATCCCGATGCCGAGGTAGTCGCGGCCGAGCCAGTAGCCGAGGTTGTGCCGCGCGCGGAGATCCCGCGCATCATCGACGCGGCAGAAGTTGGCCGTCTCGTACCAGCGGTAGCCGGCGCCGGTCAGCGTGGCGACGACGCGCTCGAAGTAGTCCTCCATCGCGTCGGCCTGCCGGCCCAGCTCCTCTCCCCAGGCATGGGTGAAGCGCGTCCCCGGCTTCGCCTCGAGCTCGTAGCAGGAGACATGCTCCGGCTCGAGCGCGAGCGCGTCGTCGAGGTCCGCGGCGAGATCGGCGGCGCTCTGGCCGGGGATCCCGTAGACGAGATCGAGAGAGATGTTGTCAAATCCGGCATCACGGAGATGATGCACGGCGCGCCGGACGTCGTCAGGACCGGCAACGCGCTCGAGCACGCGGAGGAGCTCCGGACGGAACGTCTGGGCGCCGAGCGAGACGCGCGTCACGCCGGCGGCGCGCAGCGCGCGCGCGACCTCGGGCGTCACCGTCTCCGGGTTCGCCTCGGTCGTCACCTCGTCGGCGGACGGGAGGGCCTCGAGCAGGCGCACGAGATCGGGCAGCGCGGTGAAGGTCGGCGTCCCGCCGCCGAGGAAGACCGTCTCGAGCTCGGGCGCGAGCGAGCCGCGCTCGAGGTCGAGCTCCCCGAGGAGCGCGTCGACGTACGCGCGGTGCTGTCCGTTCCGGCCGACGACGGTGACGAAGTCGCAGTAGCCGCACCGATGCGCGCAGAACGGCAGGTGCACATAGAGGTGGCGCGCGCCGGTCACGAGGCGACCCGCTTCGGCCGCGGCACGAGCTCGCCGCCGCAGTTCGGGCAGACGCCGTGCAGCTCGTCGGTGCACGAGACGCAGAACGTGCACTCGTGCGAGCAGATGCGGGCTTCGCCGTCGGGCGTGAGCGCGGCGCCGCAGCGCTCGCATTCGGTGCGCAGCTCGAGTGCCATCACGTCGTCTTCTGGCCCTGGCCGATGCTGAGCACGGCGAGGAACGCCTCCTGCGGCACCTCGACTCCGCCGACGTTCTTCATCCGCTTCTTGCCCTTCTTCTGCTTCTCGAGCAGCTTCCGCTTGCGCGAGATGTCCCCGCCGTAGCACTTCGCGAGCACGTCCTTCCGGCGGGCCTTCACGGTCTCGCGCGCGATGATGCGCGCGCCGATCGCGGCCTGGATCGCGACGTCGAACATCTGGCGCGGGATCTCCTCGCGCAGCTTCTCGACGAGCAGCTTGCCGCGCTCATAGGCGAAGTCGCGATGGATGATCAGCGACAGCGCGTCGACCGGCTCGCCGCCGACGAGGATGTCGACGCGCGCGAGGTTGCCCGTCTGGAAGCCGGTGACGTCGTAGTCGAAGCTGGCGTAGCCGCGCGTGCGGGATTTCAGCTGGTCGTAGTAGTCGAGGACGATCTCCGCGAGCGGCAACTCGTACGTCAGGTGCACGCGCTCGGGCGAGAGGTACTCCATGTGGTCGAACTTGCCGCGGCGGTCGTTGTTCAGCTCCATCACCGCGCCGACGAATTCCTTCGGGACGATGATCGACGCCTTGATGTAGGGCTCCTCGACCTCCTCGAACGAGTCGGGGAGATCCGCCGGCGTGTGCACCTCGATCCACTGGTCATCGTTGAGCGCCCGGACGCGGTACGCCACGTTCGGCGCGGTTGCGAG
>DASYGK010000061.1:0-16654 GCA_035999905.1 Gaiellaceae bacterium
GCTCCGGGTCGGCGCGCCGCGACGGCCACGCCCCGAACTCGAGCGTCGCGAGGTTCGCGGCCCACACGACATGCGCGAGCTCGGTCACGCACAGCTCGTCCGCATGCCGCCCCGACGGGAACGTCACGCGCGCCGTCTCGATCCAGTCGGGCCTCCGCTCGGGCACGCGCTTCTGCCAGATCACCTCGCCGCCGAACCCCTCCGGCTGGCGCTTCAGCTGGCACGGCCGCTCGCGCAGCGCGCGCACGATCCCGTCGCCGACGGCGATGAAGTAGCGCACGAGGTCGAGCTTCGTCTCGCCGCGCGCCGGAAAGTAGACCTTGTCCGGGTTCGTGACCTTGACGACACGGCCGCCGACGTCGAGCTCGATGAACGGAGACGCCACAGGTCGGAGTATCGTCAGAAACGTGCTCGAAGACCCGCGCCCGCTGCGCCTCACGCTGGAGCCACTCGACGACTACGTCGTCGTCGAGCCGACCGACGAGGAGGCAGAGACGCGCGCCGGCCTGATCCTCCCCGCGAGCGTCGCCGCGCAGTGCCGCAGCGGGATCGTCACCGCGGTCGGCGCCGAAGCCGACGGCGTCGCGCCGGGCGACAAGGTGCTCTACCCCGTCGATGCCGGCTACGACGTGCGGCTCGGCGGCACCGCGGTGAAGGTGCTCCGCCGCCGCGAGCTCGTCGCGCGCATCCACGACTGAGCATCTGCCCCGAGAAAGGGAAAGCCCGCCGAGGGGGGCCGCAGCGGGCTTGGGGAGGGTGCCGGATGAAGGGGGGTGAACCGGCACTGTGATCTTCGACACTTCCGGCGCGGCGCACGCTCCCCGAATGGGTGATTTCGCTGCGGGAGGCGGAATCGGGGTGCGCTATCGTTCGCGCCTCGGAGAAGTGGCCGAGTGGCTGAAGGCGGCGCCCTGCTAAGGCGTTATGGGGATGAATGTCTCCATCGAGGGTTCGAATCCCTCCTTCTCCGTTGACGCGCGTTGCGGTGCGCGCGGCCGCGGGGAGGCCGCCTGGCTACGATGGCAGCCGCCGCGGAGGGGTGGCAGAGCGGTCGAATGCGGCGGTCTCGAAAACCGTTTCGGGCTTTAGGGTCCGACGAGGGTTCAAATCCCTCCCCCTCCGCTTCACCTTTCGGGCTCAGTGACCCTTGCCGTTGCCCTTCCCGTTGCCGTTCCCGTTGCCGTGCGTGACGTCGGGAGCCGGGGCGGCCGGCGCGGGCTGCACCGCGTCGGCGGCGACCGACACGGGTGCCGGCGCGGCGGCGGGCGGCGGATCCTGGTGGCCGTTCGCCTTCCCGTTCCCGTTCCCATTGCCATTGCCGTTGCCGTTGCCGTTGCCGTTGTTCCCCGGTGCCACCGGCGGTGCCGGAGCGGGGTCGGCCGGCGGCACGGGTGCGGCCGGCGGCGCCGGAACGGGGGCGGCCGGGAGCGGTGTCGCGCGGCCGAATGCGTTGCCGTTGCTCTTCGCGTTTCCGTTCCCGACGCCGTTGCCGTTGTTGCCCGGCGCGGCAGGCGGCAGCGTCGCGACCGTTGACGCCGCGACCGGCGCCGGCGCCGCCGCGAGCGGCTGCTGCGTCGTCACCGTTGCGCTCGTCCGGACGGGCGCGGACGCGGCGGGGGCCGCGTTCGCCACCGGTGCGGGTGCAGGTGCGGGTGCGGGTGCGGGTGCGGGTGCAGGAGCAGGTGCCGGTGCAGCCGCTGTCGGCGCGGCCGGAGGCGCGGAATCCGGAGCAGGCGACTGGTCGAACAGCGCGTGCGTGCGGCTCGACGTGACGGGCGCGCTCCGCGCAATCCGTACGGACACGCGCGCGCCCGGCGCGGCAGCGGCAGCCGGGACACCCATCCGCGGCCCGGCCGCCGCCTCGCGCACGGCCGCCGCCGCCGCGACCGGCGTCGCCGCAGGCGCCGGCGCGGCGGCAGCCCTGTGGATCGCCGTCCGGTGGACGAGCGTTCGCTCCACCGGCTGAACCGCCACCCCGACGGTGCTCGCCGCGGCCGCAGCGAGCACGACCTTCACGGCGGCGCCTCCCGTCAGCGCCGACTTGAGGCCGGCCAGCAGCGCGCCGAGATCGAGGCGCGGGCCGACGAGCGGCGCGTCGGGCTTCTGCGGCTCGAGCGCGGCCGCGAGCGAGCGGCGCGCCCGGAAGATCAGCATCTCGACGGATGCCTGCGAGAGCTCGAGCTCCGCGGCGATCTCGCGATACGACAACCCCTGCCACTCGCGCAGCAGGATCGCGCGGCGCTGGTTCTCCGGCATCGCCTCGAGCGCGTCCTCGAGCCCGATCAGCTCCTCCGCGCCGCTGCGCGGCGGCGACGGGATGATCTCCTGCAGGATCTCGAAGTCGCTCGGGCTCTCCACGCGGCGGCGGCGCCACGACGACGTCTGCCGCGACAGGCAGACGTTGTGCGCGATCTTGAACAGCCACGCCTGCTCGCAATGCGCGACTGTGCCGCGCTGCAAGCCGCGGAACGCGTTGAGGAACGTCGTCTGGACCGCGTCCTCGGCCTCTTCGCGCGAGCTCAGCTGGTGGAGGCAGTACGCGTAGATCTGCCGCCCGTAGCGGTTGTACAGCTCGTGCGTGGTACCGGCGACGACGTCGGCATCACCACGACCGATGTCCCGTGCTGCAGCCAATCAGACCCCTTCTGTCCAGCCGCAGGCCGCCGATATTGCTCCGTCGTGACGCGCGGTACAAGCCCCGAAAGGGTGACGTGCGGTCACGCGACGCTGCGTTCGCTCAGCTGCCCCTGGAGCTCGCCGACGTATGCCGTCAGCTCCCGGTCGCGGTCGCCGATCAGCTGCTCGCGCTCGGCCAGAGAACGCTCGCGCGCGTCGAGCGCATCCTCGCGGAGGTCGAGATCGACACCGAGGCGGGCCTCGCGCAGCCGGTAGTCCTCCTCCGCGAGCGCGAGCTGCGCGCTCCGGCCGGTGTACTCCGCCTCCGCGAGCAGCAGCTTCTGCTCACGCCGCCCGACCTGCTGCTCCCGCTGCTCGAGCTCGGCGAGCAGCGCGAACGCATCCTGTGACGCCTGGCCGTGGCCCGCGCGCTCGCGGTCGAGCCGTTCGCTCTGCTCGCGCAGGCGCTTCTCCCACGCCGCGAGCGCCGCCTCGCCGTTCTCGAGCATCTGCGTGCGCGCTTCGCCGGCGCGCTCCACGGCGGACTCGCGCTCGGCGAGCGCCTCGACCCGCTCCTGGAAGCGCACGCGCTCGCGTGCGATCTCGCTCGCCGCGGCCTGCAGCTCGAGCTCCTTGTCGGCGACCGCGCGCTCGCGCCGCAACGCCGCCGCGTCGAGCTCGCCCAGGCTCCGCTCGCGGGCGGCGAGCCGCGCCTCCCCCTCTCGCTGCCGCACGTCGAGTGCGGCGCGCTCACGCTTCAGCTCCCGCTCCCGCTCGGCGATCGCAGCGAGCTGCTGCGCGAGATGCGCGCTCGCCTGCGCGCGCTCCTGATCCTCCGAACGCAGGTCGTGCGAGCGTGAGTCGATGTGCGACGCAAGCTGCCCGATGCGCGCCTCCTCCGCAACGAGCTCCGTCCGCTTCGCCGCGAGCTCGCTGCGGTCCGCCTGGATCTGGTCGAGCTGGATCCGCAGCACGACCTGCTGCTCCTCGATCTCCGCGCGCGCCGTCTCGAGCCGCGCCGCACGCTGCTCGAACTCCGCCTCGCGCATCGCGAGATCGCGATCGGCCGCGAGCTCGCGCTCGTACGCCTCGACCTGGTGCTGGAGCGCATCGCGCAGCTCCTGCTCGCGACGGAGCGCCGCCTCGAGGTCAGCCTGGATCGCGTCGGCGTCGCGCGCCAGCGGCTCGTCGACGACGAGCGTCGCGACCTCGTCCTCAACGGCGACGTCGACGGTCGCGGCGGGCTCGTCGACGACCTGCTTGCGCTCGAGCTGCGCGCGGAGGCCGCTGCCGAATCCGGTCTCGGTCTCGTACGTCATTTGAGGTAGTGCGTGATGTTGAGGAGAGCGGGCCCGAGCAGCACGACGAACATCGACGGGAAGATGAAGAGCGCGGTCGGGAAGAGCATCTTGATCGGCGCCTTCATCGCACGCTCCTCCGCCGCGGCCTGCCGGCGGAGGCGCGAGTCGGCCGCCTGCACGCGGAGGATCCGCCCGAGCGAGATGCCGAGCTGGTCGGCCTGGATCACGGAGCGCACGAACGCCGCGACTTCCGGCGCCGGCACGCGCGAGGCCATCTTCTTCAATGCGTCGTGCCGCGCCTCGCCGATGCGCATCTCACCGAGCGTGAGGGCGAACTCGTCGACGAGCGCCCCGGTCATGTGCTCGGTGAGCTTCGCGACCGCGCCGTCGAGGCCGAGGCCCGCTTCCACGGAGACGGCGAGCACGTCGAGCGCGTCCGGCAGCTCGGAGCGGATGCGCTCGCGGCGGCCGCGGATGCGGAACGTGAGCATCGACTCCGGCGCGATGAAGCCGAGCGCGGCGAAGCACGGTGCGAAGACGAGCCCGGCGACCGGCGACATCGCAACTGCGACCGCGAGCGCGAGCACCACGCCGGCGATCGCGAGCCCGCCCTTCAGCGCGAGGAACTGCGTCGGGTTGATGCGCGCCGAGACGCCGGCCGCGATCAACCGCGGGCCGATCGCGTCGACCGACGCCTTCGGGTTGATGCGCAGCGCGATCGCCGCGAGCTTCTTGACGGTCGGTGCGAGAACGCGTTCGCGGAACCGCGGAAGCTCGTTGACGCCTTCACGCCGACGTGCTCCGTAGCTCGAGGCGCGCTTGAGCGCCACACGGCGGCGGCGTTGCGGCGCGGTCGCGACCTCGCCCACCAGGAAAGCGGCGAGTCCGAGCATCAGTGCGGCGAGCGGCAAGAGCATCGACTACCCCCTGAACGAGACGATCTTCTTGAGGATGAGCGAGCCGAACGCGAGCATCCCGACGCTGACGGCTATGAGGTCGTGCCCGGCGGTCGTGTGCCAGAGCGGCGTCATGTAGCCCGGGTTGATCAAGGTGATGGCGGACGCGATGAAGAGCGGCAGGCCGACGAGAACAGCGGCTGACATACGCCCCATCGCCGTCAGGCCGCGGATCTTGCGCGCGAACTGCTGCCGCTGCCGCACGGTTTCCGCGACCATGTCGAAGAGGCCGGCGAGCGAGCCGCCGATCTGGCGCTGGATCGTCACCGCAGTGAGCACGAACGCGAGGTTCTTCGAGCCGATGCGGTCGCTCATCTCGCCGAGCGCGTCGTCCATCGTGCGCCCGAGACGCGTTTCGGTGAGCACGCGCCGGAACTCCTTCGCCGCCGGCTCGGCTCCCTCGTCGACGACGGCCTGGATCGCGTGCCGGAACGAGTGGCCGGCCTTGAGCGACGCGGCGATCGTGATCAGCAGGTCGGGAAGCTGGTTGTCGAACGCCTTGATGCGCGTGCGCGCCTTCGTGCTCACCCAGAGGACGGGGAAGGTCGCGCCGAGCGCCATCAGCACGAGCACGACCGGCACCGGTGCGCCCGCGATTCCCGCCACGAGCCCGACGACGACGGCGACGCCGAGGCAGATGTAGAGCAGCTCCGCGGCGAGCAGCGGCAGATCCGCCCGCGTGAGCAGGCCCTGAAGTGCACGGAACTGCCGCACGTTCGCGAACGCCTGCTCGGTCGCGGCAAAGAGGCTGCGCAGCAGCGTCTTGCCCTCGCGGCTCCGGCGGCCGCGGCCACGACGCTGCGTCGGGCCGAGGTGCGGTGCGAGGCGTGCGCTCAACCGGCCGCCGGTGCGCGCCCCGAACAGGAAGCCCGCAGCGAGCAGGACGAGCAGGCCGACCGCGCCGGCGAGCACGAGCGGAGCGAACCGCGAGTGCCATGCCGAACGCGGCAGCACGTTCGAGGGCTGCTGGACCGGCGCCGACGCGCTGCCGAGATCGGTCAGGCGCGCGGAGCGGTCCGCGCTGCCCACGCCGTCGACCGCCGCCTCGAGCCGGAGCACGTCGCCGGGGCGCGCGGCCGTCGCGTACCGCAGCTGCCACGTGCCGGCGAGGGCTCGCTCGATCGACGCGTAGAGCGAGCCGAGCTGGGCGGTCGACGAGGCTTCGCGGTAGAGCCCGCCGGTCCGCGCCGCGAGCGCGCGCAGCGGGCCGGGCGTGAAGTCGGGGCCGGCGATGCCGATCGCATAGACCGCGGCACGCGCATCGTGCGCTGCGGCGACCGCCTGCTCGAACGTCGTGGTGCTCGACACGTCGCGCCCGTCGGTGACGACGACGATCACGTGCCCGGGCTGGCCGTCGCGGCGCAGCCCCCGGGCCGCGAGCGCGATCGAGTCCCAGAGCGCGGTGCCGGAGACGCTGTCGACCGGGAGGCCCTGCAGCGCGGCGATCGCGTCCGTCGTCGAGCTCGAGAACCGCGTCAGCGCGAGAGCCTGGTGACCGAAGCCGATCACCTGCACGCGATCCGACGGCGCCTTCGCCTCGACGAACGCCTGTGCAGCTGCGGTCGCGTCGGCGAGCGATGTCCCGGCCATCGAGCGCGACCGATCGACCGCGACGACGACGCTCTTCGAGCCGGCGAGGTTCGCCGCGACGAGACCGGTCACCGGCACGCCGTCCTCGGTCAGGCGAGGCTGCGCGCTCCCCGCCGGAGCGACGACAGTGACGCGCACCTCGGGATAGCCGCTCGTGTCGACGCTCGTGATCCGCACGCCGGCCAACGCCGAGCCCGCGAGCACGAGCGCGACGAGCGTCGCCGCAGCGAGGGCCGTCCGCCTCACGAGCCGCCGCCGAACCCGTTGACGGCGAACGCCGCCCGCACGTCCGTCTCGTCGCCGGCGAAGAAGCCCGGCGGGAGCACGACGTTGTTGGCGGCGAGCTTCTCGAGGAAATGCGGCTTCAGCCCGGTCGCGCGCAGCGGCGTGAGCAGCCGGCGCGCGCTCGCCGCCTCCTCTTCGCTCGGCGCAGATGCCGTGAAGATCTCCTGCAGCGTGACGACGTCGGACTCCATGCCGACGACCTCGACGATGTTGCTGATGCGGCGCGAGCCGTCGACGAGGCGCTGGATCTGCACGAGCACGTCGAACGCGCTCGCGATCTGCTCGCGGATCGCGCGGTGCGGCAGCTCGACGCCGGCGGTGAGCACGAGCGTCTCGAGACGCGCGAGCGCGTCGCGCGGCGTGTTCGCGTGGATCGTCGTGAGCGAGCCCTCGTGGCCCGTGTTCATCGCCTGGAGCATGTCGAGCGTCTCGGCGCCGCGTACCTCGCCGACGATGATCCGGTCGGGACGCATGCGCAGCGCGTTCCGCACGAGCTCGCGGATCTTCACCTCGCCCGAGCCTTCGATGTTCGGCGGGCGCGACTCGAGCGTGATCACGTGCTCCTGCTGCAGCTGGAGCTCGGCCGCGTCCTCGATCGTCACGATCCGCTCGTCCCCCGGGATGTACGCCGAGATCGCGTTCAGCGTGGTGGTCTTGCCGGTGCCCGTTCCCCCGGAGATGAGGACGTTGAGCTTGCCCTTCACGCAGGCGCCGAGGAACTGCGCGGCGCGCGCCGACACCGTGCCGAACGAGATCAGGTCGTTGATTGTGTACGGGTCGCGCGAGAACTTCCGGATCGTCAGCGTCGGCCCCGTCAGCGCGAGCGGCGGGATGATCGCGTTGACGCGGCTCCCGTCCGGCAGGCGCGCATCGACCATCGGCGACGCCTCGTCGACGCGCCGGCCGACCTGGGACACGATCTTGTCGATGATCCGCATCAGATGCGCGTCGTCGACGAAGCGCGCATCGGCGCGCTCGATCTTGCCGCTGCGCTCGACGAACACGTGCTGCGCGCCGTTGACCATCACCTCGGTCACGGTGTCGTCGTCGAGCAGCCGCTCGAGCGGGCCGTAGCCGAGGATGTCGTCGGTCAGCTGGCGCACGAGCTCGCGCCGCTCCTCCCGCGTGAGCGGCGTCCCGGTGAGGGCCAGCTCCTCGGTCGCCGCGCGGTACACGCGCTCGCCGAGGTCTTCCGGGTCCTCCTTGAAGAGCTCGGGGCCGAGCTTCGCGATGCAGGCGTGGTGGACCCTCGCCTTCAGCTCGGCGTACGGGTCGACCGCGACGTGCTCGTCGGACGGGTCGCCGACGGCGTGGACGCCTTCGACGGTGCGGGAGAGGCGGTCGTGGAGGCCCACGTCAGGCCTTCGCGAAGGACAGCATGCGCTTGCGTTCGACCTTCTTCTTCGGCTGCGGCGTCGACGGTGCGACCTGTTTCGCAAGCGCGCCGATCGCCTTCGCGAAGTCCGACCGCGGCTCGGCGAGCACGACGGCCTCGCCCCGGTTCACGCACACCTGCACGGCCCGCTCCATCGGCAGCTCGGAGCCGACCTTCACCTTGAGCCCCGCCTCGACCTCGCGCGTGCTGAGGCCGACGTTGGCGTTCGCCCGGTTCATGACGTAGCGGATCCGGCTCGCCGGGAACGACAGCATCTCGAGCGTCTGGAGCGCGAGGCGCACGTTCTTCAGCGTCGGCACGTCGAGGCCGCAGAGGACGAGCAGCTCGTCCGTGCGGTCGAGAGTCGCGAGCATCGGGCCGTGGAAGAACGGTGACGTGTCGACGACGATCGCGTCGTACGACGCCCGGGCGACCTCGAGCAGCGCGATCACCTTGGTCTCGATCACGAGCTCTGCGTCCTCGGGTCGAAGCGGCGCCGCGAGGATGTCGAGCCCCGACCGGTGCTTGCACACGTAGCCGGCGAGCTTCTCCGAGTCGAGCTCGCCCGGTGCGACGACGAGGTCGTAGATCGTCTTGTCCGGTTCGACGCCGAGCGCGATCGCCGCGTCGCCGAACTGGAGGTCGAGGTCGAGCAGCAGCGTGCGCATGCCGTCGCGCTTCGCGAGCAGCGTCGCGAGGTTCGTCGCGATCACGGTCTTCCCCGTGCCGCCCTTCGGCGAGAACACGGTGATCACGCGGCCGCGGTGCGCCGCCGTCTGGAGCTGCCGGCGAACGTGAGCGGCCTTGCGGATCGCGAACACGACGTTGTGCGTGAGCTGCGGCAGGAGCAGGACGTCGGCGACGTCGAGCTCGAGCGCCTGCTCGAGCATCGATGCCGCCTCGCTGCCGGACGCGACGAGGATCACCGGTGCACGCGTGTGCTCGCGGATCGCCGAGATCTCGGCGCCGGGGAAGGTCGCCGACCGTGTCGCGTGGACGACGCAGTCGAGATGCCCTCCTGCGAGCGGCGCGACCGCGTCGCCGACGTGCGCACTCGCCCCGACGATCGCGATGTCGGCGTTCTCGGTGAGCGCTGTCTTCAGCGCGTCGAGCCCGTCGCACTCACCGGTGAAGTAGACGCGGATGGCCTCGCTCATCGGATTCCCTCCCTCAGCACCGAGTCGATCGTCTCGATGCGCTCGGCGCTGTCCGCGGCGTCGGCGACCGGCCGAAGCTCGAGCGTCCAGTCCGCGTTCTTGATCACGAAGAGCAGCCGCTGCACCTGCGTGTCGGTGACGGCGAGGATCACCGACGACTGGCCGCCGGGCGTGGAGACCTTCGGCAGTGCCGAGTCGCTCGGGCCGGTGAGGACGGTGAGGTCGCGCAGCACGATCCGCGACGCCGTCGCCGTGGTGTTCGAGCCGAGGCGCAGGTTCGCCACGAGGTCGACGTGGTCGCCGGTCTGGAGCGTTCCCGCGAGCAGCTGGTTCGGGTCGCCGGCGATCTGGACGGCGCGCAGCGTGCCCTTCAGCTGTGCGCGGATGCCCTGCGCCGCCACGTCGGCGAAGCGGCGCAACGTGACCTGCTCGCCCGCGAAGAGCGGGCCGGAGAGCACGAGATTCTGGATCTGGTCGGGGCTCGAGATCGCGCCGGGGACGACGTCCTGCCGGCGGGCGCTCTCGAGGCGGAGCGCGTGCTGCTTCAGCAGGTCCGACCCGCTGACGCCCGCCTTGACGTCGCGCGACGCGACGTAGACGGAGACGCTCGCCGAGTCGTGCTGCACCGAGCGCTTGTAGTTCGTGACGTAGAAGAGCGTGAGCAGCATCGCCACGAGCGCAAGCCCGACGGCGACGATCAGGTTGCGGATGCGATAGGTCATTGGCAGTCCTTCAGTTGACGAGGGAGACGCTGTAGACGCCGAAGTCGGGCAGATGCTTGTTCGTCGAGCTCTGGAGGCCGTCCCAGATCACGCGCGTGAAGTAGCCCTGCAGCTGGAAGTTGTTGCCCTTGTCCGGCGGAAAGCCGTCGAGGTGGAAGGCGACCCAGCCGATCACGTTGTAGGCCGCGTTCGCGCCGTTGCCGGTGAGCGTGTCGTAGACGGGGAAGAGCAGCTCGGTGCCGATGCGCGCGGAGAGCGCGTCGCGGACGTTGTTCGAGTTGAACTTCGCGCCGGGATCGGAGTTGTATTTGCCGAGCGGCAGGTAGCCGTTGAAGCCGTACTGGATCCAGCTCGCGAGGTTCGGCACGCCGTTACTTGCGTTCGGGTCGAGGTTGACGAGCCCGAATGCACCCGGGGCGCCGTCCTTCGCGAGCGGGAGCGTCGTCTCGACGTGGAAGCACGGGCAGCCCGGGCCGGAGAGCATCGGGTGGAGCTTGTTGACGACGATCGGGCCGGCGCCGCTCACCTGGTCGGGGACGCCGGCGCGTGCGGACGCGGTCGCGTGCGTCGTGACGGCGTTGATCGAGAAGAGCTTCGCGAAGAAACCCGGGCTCGTGCGCGCGACGTTGACGACGACGGTGTCGTTCGGCTCGTAGTCGCTGCGGAAGGTGATGCCGCCCGGCGTGATCCCGCCACCGTTCGCGGTGCCGTACTGCTGGGCCCACGTGATCGCCTGCGAGGTGCTCGCCGGCAGAGCCTGGGCGCCGGCGAGTGCGGCGGCGTCGGCGACGGCCTGCGCCTGGCGCTGCTGGCGGTACCACGCGCCGATGTCGACCGTCAGCGCCACGGCGCCGATCACGGCGACGAGGAAGAGCACGGAGACGAGCATCGCCTGCCCGCTCTCGGACTGCAGACGGGCCCTCATTCGAGCCGGTCCGTCATGGTGCTCGTGAGGTTGCCGGCCTTGACGACGAAGCCGAGGATGTTGATCGAGTACGGGTAGGTCACCGTGACGGTGACGTTGCTGCCCGCGACGGTCGGGGTCGGGTCGCCGACGACGACTTTCAGCTTCGACTGGTCGAGACCGGGGGCGGCGGCGCGCACCGACGTCTCGACCTGGGCGGGCGTGACGCTCGCGATGCGCGAGACGACCGCGCGCCGTGCACCTGCGCGCGCGGCGTCGGTGATCGTGAGGTAGTGGTTGAACAGGATGCCGAGCTGCAGGATCGCGAGCAGGAGCATCACGAGGAACGGGGCGACGAGTGCGAACTCGACGGCCGTCTGGCCTCGTTCGGAGCGAATCGGCTGGGTGTGGTTGCGGCGGCTCATTGAAGACCCCGGAAGAGGTGGCGGGGCCGCAGAGCCCGCCGCCTCTGTTCGGTTCGATCGCGACTACAGGTTCGAGACGACGTTGGTGATCGTCTTGCCGATGCCCGTGGCGAGCGCGGTGAACGCGACGACGCACACGACGGCGACGACGGCGAGGATGATCCCGTACTCGGCCATTGCCTGGCCTTCGTCCTTCTTGAGGTTCGTCTTGACCCACTCGAGTGCGACGCTTGCGAATGCGAACATGTGTGAATCCCCCTCGATGCGTTGTGTTGACGGTGTGGTTCTGACGGTGTTCCCGAGGCCTTTGCGGAGGCCCCGTGCGGCGAAGAGCGACGAGCGGCTTACGGTGCTACGGCCTTCACGACCGGGCCGAGGAGCTTTACGACCGACTGCCCGAAGGCCGTGAACGCAGTGACGCAAACGATTGCGACGAGGCCGAGGATGAACGCGTACTCCGTCATGGTCTGCCCCGCCTCGCGCGCGGCGAGGACGATGTTTGCCGTGCGTCGTCCGCGCGAGATGATTGAGTTGCACCTCCCTTCGACACGTGTGCGAATGCTGTGATGTGTGTGACCCATTGCGTTGATGGCAGCTAAGAGCGGACCGACCGCCGTTCTCTTTCTCGCCCTCTGCAAAGATCACCCGGAAGGGGTAGGACCGACATGCATGTCACCGAGCTGAAGAAGGACGACGGGACGGTCGTGTGCGCGCGTTGTGCGATCGCCGACACGCCGTTGACGCGCCTGCGCGGGCTGCTCGGCCGCGCGTCGCTCGCGACGGACGAGGGGATGCTCTTCCGCCCCGCCGGGTCGATCCACATGTTCTTCATGCGCTTCGCGATCGACGCGGTGTTCTGCGACCGCGAGCTGCGCGTGCTGAAGGTCGCGCGCGACCTGCGGCCGTGGAAGACGGCCGGCGCGAAGGGGGCGAAGATCGTCGTCGAGCTCGCGTCAGGCGCGGCCGCGGCGATCGAGCCGGGCGACCGGCTCGTGCTCGGCCCCTGAGCCGCCGCCGGTAATCTGGGCCGTCGCTTCACACGGAGAGGTGTCCGAGCGGTCTAAGGAGCGCGACTGGAAATCGCGTAGGTGCTGAAAGGTGCCTCGCGGGTTCAAATCCCGCCCTCTCCGCTCCGTCCGCGACCGGCTCACGCCGGTCGCGTGCGTTACGAGACCTTGACGGTGGCTTTCATCCCGAGCTGGCGGTGCCCGGGGACGCTGCAGTAGAGCGTGTACGTGCCCTTCGCGAGCTTCACGACGAGCTTCGCGGAGCCGCCGGCGCCGATCAGCGCGGTCTTCTTCGCGAGCTTCGGGCCCGAGATCGAGAGGTCGTGCCCGATCTTGCCGACGTTCTTCACTGCGAAGGTGACCGTGCCCGCGGCGAGCTTGTACGAGGCCGGCAGGATCTTGAACTCCTTCTCCTGCACCTGCACGATCTTGCCGGAGCTCACCGCCTCGGCGCCCTTCGCCGTCTCGCTCTCGACGCCGAAGACCATCACCGCCGTGAGCATCGAGGCGAAGAGGACGATGCTCGCGATCACGAACACCGGCAGGCCGTGCTCGCCGGGGAAGTCGGGCCAGCGGCGCGGCGCGAGGAACGACGCGCCGAGCGCGAACGCGATGAACGTGCCGCCGACGACGGCGAGCCCGATCATGTGTCCGGTGGAGAGCCCTGCGAGGAGCACGGCCCTATTTCATCAGATGTCAGGCCGCGAGGAGGCGCTGCTCGTCCCGCCGCCGCCGGAGCCGCGCCAGGAACCAGGCGAGGGCGCCGAGGACGGCGAACGGGCTGATCACGATCACGGCGTAGAGGGCGACCATCGCCTCGAGCCCGAGGAAGCCGAGGGCGGAGTGGAGCATCCGGCCGAGCCGTCCGCGGTGGTGGGTCACGGGGGCGACGATCGCCTTGGCCGTGCCGAGCACGAGCGAGATCCGCGCCGTCGCACCGGCGGCGACCGTGCCGCCGCGTGCGGCGAGGCGCTGTGAGAGCGCGCGCTTCGACTCGGCGAGCCTGATCTGGAGCAGCACCCGCTGGGCGTCCGGCAGCGCGGGGTTGCGGAGCGCCTGCTCGAGCGCGGCGACGGTACGCCGCAGCTCGGCGATCTGCGCCGACTCGGCCTGGAGCGCATGCTCGAGATCCTGGACCGAGATCTGCTGCGAGACGAGCGTGCCGAGTGCGGCGAGCCTCGTGAGTGCGCGCTGCACGTTCTGCGCGGGGACCCGCAGCTCGAGGTACGCGGCAGCCTCGCCGTGCTGAGGCGTGCGGTAGTCGACCGACTGCGCATAGCCGCCGAGCGAGGTTGCGATCCGCGTCGCGGCGCTCGTCGCAGCGGAGAGGTGCGCCGCGTCGGGGACGCGCACCTGCAGCGACGCGTCCGTGTGCTGGAGGCGGCCGGGCGTGCCGACGGGCGGGGCGGGCGCCGCATGGGCGGAGTTGAGCGCGCCGCCTGCGCCCACGGCGGCGCCGTGTGAGGTCGCCGCCTTGAAGACGGGCGGCGCCGCGACGGCGCGACCGAGCGTCTGCGTGACGGGGCCCTCGCTCACCGGCCGCGAGCCGGACGAGCCGGTGAGCCCGTGCACGACCGCGGCGACGACCGCGAGCGCGAGCACGGCGGGAACCGCGACGAGCACGAGCCGGCGCGCCGGGAACGCGAAGCGGCGCGGCGCGGGAGCCGCGGAGACGACGCGTGCACGCAGCGCGTCGGGCGCGCGGAGGGTCGCACCGCGCAGCTCGCCGATCACCGCGGCGAGGCGGGTCTCGTCTGCGCCGCGCGGCGCGTCGCCGGCGAGCAGCGCTTCGAGCCGAACGTCAATCGCGGACATCGATCGTCTCCTCCAGTTTCTTCAGGGCACGGCTCAGGCGGGTCGAGCACGCGGTCTGGCTGATCCCGAGCACGCGTGCGGCGCTCGGGCCGTCGAGCTCGAGCAGGACGCGAAGCGCGACGACTTCCCGCTCGGCGGGCGACAGCGCACGGACGGCCTGCTCGAGCGGCCCGGGTAGCCCGTCCATCAGCTCCTCGGTCTGTGCGAGGTCGCGCGCGTACGTCTCCTCGCGGCGGCGGCGGCGCGTCTCGGCGCGGAACCAGTCGATCGCGACGGTGCGCGCGATGCTGCAGAGCCAGGTCCGCGGCGCGCCGCGGCGCGGGTCGAAGCGCCGCCAGGTTCGGAACGCCTTCTCGAAGGTCTCCGCAGCGAGGTCCTCCGCCGCCGAGCGGTCTCCTGTCAGGAAGACGAGATACCGGTAGACGGCGTCGAGCTGCTCGGCCGCGATCTCGGCGAAGGCCGGCCGGCCGCCGAGCTGCGGGCGCGCGTCGAGCGTGGTCGATGCGGCGTTCACACCCTCGTCTACGGCGCCGCCGGGGCGGATCGTCACATCGTCAGCGTAGAGCCGCGGGCGTGCTGCCGTGCGGTCCCGAGTGGGCGGGCCGTTCGCGCACGGCGAGAACCGCCGACATGAGCGCGATCAGCACGAGAAGCAGGGAGAACCGCAGTGCCGCAGACACTGATCGGAATGTCGGCAGCCGCCGCGTGCGGCTCATCCCCAGAACGGGTGGCCGGAGGTAGCGTCTGCCGGATGCGCCGCCTGCTGCTCCTCGTCTCCGCGCTCGTCTTCGTCGACACGATGCTCTTCGCGGCGCTGACGCCGCTCCTCCCTCATTTCGCGCACGCGTTCGCACTCTCGAAGGTGCGCGCCGGGGCGCTCGTGGCGGCCTACGCGGCCGGTGCGCTCGTCGGCGGCCTTCCGGGCGGCGCCGCGGCAGCGCGGCTCGGCCCGCGGCGCGCCGTGCTCGTCGGCCTCGCGAGCATGGGCGTCGCGAGCATCGGCTTCGCGTTCGCGGGGAGCTTCTGGACGCTGTTCGCGGCGCGCTTCGTGCAGGGCGCGGGGAGCGCGTTCACGTGGGCGGGCGCGTTCGCGTGGCTCATCGCCGCGGCGCCGCGCGAGCGGCGCGGCGCGCTGCTGGGGACGGCGATGGGCGCCGCGGTGTTCGGTGCGCTGTTCGGGCCGGTGATCGGTGCGGCCGCGGCTCTCGTGGGGCGGGCGACGATCTTCTCGGCGCTCGCCGTGGTGGCGGTCGTGCTCGGCGCGATGACGATGCAGCTCGAGCCGACGCCGACGGAGCATCCGTCTGCGGCCGCGATCGGGCGTGCATTCCGGACGTATCGCTTCGCCGCGGGGCTCGCGCTGATGTCGCTGCCGTCGCTCCTGTTCGGGATCCTGTCGGTGCTCGGGCCGCTGCGGCTCGCGGCGGCCGGCTGGGGCGCGGCCGCGATCGGCGGCGTCTGGCTCGCGGGCGCGGCGCTCGAGACGATCGGCTCGCCGGTCGCGGGCCGCATCGTCGACGCGCGCGGGCGCCTGCTGCCGGTGCGCGTGTCGCTCGTGCTCGGCACGCTCGTGTCGCTCGGGCTCGCGGCAGGCCCGCGGCCGCTCTTCTACGCGCCGCTGATCGTCGTCGCCGCCGCAGCGTACGGGATCCTCTTCACGCCGGCGTTCGCGTTGATCGCCGACGGTGCGGAGGCGGCGGGGCTGCCGCAGGGGATGGCGTTCGGGTTCATGAGCGCGGCGTGGGCGACGGGCGCGTTCATCGGCCCCGGGGCGGCGGGTGCGATCGCGGGCGCGACGGGCGACTGGTTCCCGTTCGTGCTCGCTGCGGTGTGCTGCGCGGTGACGCTGGTGGTCACGCGCGGCGCGTCAAAGAACGAACGCGCCGCCGTTCTGGTCGATCGCCTGGCCGGTGACGCCGCGGGCGTCGGGCGAGAGTAGCCAGGCGACCGTGCCGGCGATGTCCTCCGGGTTGCTCATCCGGCGGAGCGGCACCTCGGTCATCGCCTGCTCGTAGGCCTGCTCGCGCGTGGAGCCGATCGCCTCGGCGAGGAGGTCGATGCCTTCCCACGCCATGTCGGTGTCGACCCAGCCGGGGCAGATCGCGTTGACCTGGACGTTGTCGGCGGCGAGCTCGGCCGCGAGCGAGCGCACGAGGCCGAGGAGGCCGGCCTTCGACGCGCTGTAGCCCGTGTAGCCGGGCACGGCGATGCGCGCGAGGATCGATGAGATGACGACGATGTCGCGGCGGTCGGATGCGTCGGCGAGGTGCGCCTGCGCGGCGCGCGCGCACTGGTAGGTGCCGATGAGGTTCGTCGCGACGAGGTCGTAGAAGCGGTCGTCGGGGCCGGCGTCGTTCGGCCCGCCGATGCCGCTGTTCGCGACGAGCGCGTGCAGCGGCCCGTTCACCTCCGCGGCCTCGGCGAAGACGCGCTCGACCTGGGCCGCGTCGCGGATGTCGAGCTGCGCGACGAACGCGCCGCCGAGCTCGTCCGACGTCGCG
>DASYGK010000070.1:0-5645 GCA_035999905.1 Gaiellaceae bacterium
AGCTCGGCGCATGGTTCACGAGCGGTGCGAACGGACTGGGAGCTCCGCTCGCAGGATGGAAGCGGGCGCTGCTCGACGCCGGCACGGACACGTACTCGCAGACGTCCGCGCAGAACACGCCCGCCGAGGCGATCCTCGTGGTCCTCGTCGGCCTGCTTCTGCTGCTCGCCGTCGCGGGACTGTTCGCCTTGCGGATCCGCGGGCCGATCGACGTCGTCTATCTCCTGCTCGCGGTGCTCGTCGCCTGTCTGGTTCCGAGCGCGACGGTGCTCCTGCGCGACGCACTGCGAAACGCCGCCGTTCTGCTCGCTCTCGTGCCGTTCGTGCTCAATTCGTCGACGTGGCCGATGCACCGAGCCCGTCCGGCAACGGACGAGCGTGCACCACCACCAGCGTCTTCGTCGGACGCGTGAGCGCGACGTAGAGCTCGCGCAGGCCCTGCTCCCCCGCTTCGGCGATCGCGGCCGGCTCCACCACGACGACGTGGTCGAACTCGAGGCCCTTCGCTTCGCGCGGCGTCAGCACCGGGACCGACGCCTCGTCGAACGCATCGCCATGCGCGCCCGTCCCGACGAGCGCGCGCGGCGCGATCACCGCCAGCAGCCCGTCGAGCTCCGACAGCGCGGCAACCTCGCGCATCGCCGCAGCAAGCAGGTCGCGCTCGGCAACGCGCACGAGCCGCGGCCGCTCGCCGCCCTGCCGGTACGCGAGCGGCGGCTCGACGTCCGGCGCGATACGCGCGAGCAGCGGCAACGCGAGCTCCATGATCTCGGCCGGCACGCGGTACGCATGCCGCAGCTCCTCGATCGAGACGGCCGCGTCCTCCGGCAGATACGGCTCGAGCTCCTGCCAGCGCTTGTACACGACAGGCCCCGTCGCCTGAGCGACGTCGCCGAGGATCGTGAGCGAGCCGTCGAGCGCCCGCCGCGAGATCGCGCGCAGCTGCAACGGCGACAGATCCTGCGCCTCGTCGACGATCACGTGCCCGTACCCGCGCGGCGCGCCGTCGACGAGCGTGCGCGCAACGTCGAGGAGCGGTAGGTCGTGCTCGCTCCACGCGAGCTCCGCAGCGCGCTTCGGCCGGTCGCGCAGCAGCAGCTTCTGCTCCGCCGGCTCGAGGATCCCCTCCGCCGCCTCCCCGAGCGCCGCCGGCGACATGAGCAGCCGCGCGACGAGCTTGTCCGCCCGCGGCAGCGCAAGCACGCGCTCGAGGTACTTGACGAGGAATCCGTCCTTCCGCAGCGCGCGCTCGAGCTCGTCGAAGCTCCGCAGCGCGCGCGGCCCGAGCAGCTCGCCGTAGCGCTCGTAGAAGCGGCGGAGCAGCGACATGCGGAACCGCTCGCGCGCCTGCGCGAGCGAGAGCCCCGACTCGAGCGCGTCGTCGAGGAGCCCGACGACGTCGCGCTCCCGCACCGAGACGAAGACGCCGTCGACGTAGAGCACGAGCTCCTCCGGCGCCGGCCGCACCGCGAGCTCGACGGCGCGCTGCACGACCTCCTCGAGCCGCACATCCGCCTTGAGCCGCGCAACGTCGGGCGCGTCCTCGCGCTCGACGACGGCGCCGTCGAGGAGCTCCGAGACCGCACGCTGCTCGACCGCGTCCTCGCCGAGCGCCGGCAGCACGTGCGACACGTAGTCCATGAACGTCGGGTTCGGCCCGACGACGAGCACGCGCTTCAGCTGCTCGCGGTGCGTGTAGAGGAGCCACGACGCGCGGTGCAGCCCGACGGCGGTCTTCCCGGTTCCCGGCCCGCCCTGGATCACGAGCGCGCCGTCCGGCTCGGCGGTGATCAACCGGTACTGGTCGGACTGGATCGTCGCGACGATGTCTCGCATCCGCCCCTCGCGCCGCCGCTCGAGCTCTTCCAGCAGGAAGTCGGACACCGACGCTCCCTCGACGGCCGTCCCGTCGAGCGACTCGTCGGTGATGTCGACGATGCGCCGCTTGTCGGTGCGATAGCGCCGCCGCTGCGTGACGCGCTGCGGATCCGACGGCGTCGCGGTGTAGAACGGCCGGGCCGCGGGCGCCTGCCAGTTGATCACGAGCGGCTCGCGCTCGTCGTCGTGCACCCAGCGCCGGCCGACGTAGAGCGGCCGAAGCGAGCCGTCGAGCGTCAGGCGCCCGAAGCACAGCCCCTGCTCCGCGTCCTGGAACGTCTTCGCGCGCCGCTTCGCCCACGCCTCGATCGCGACCGCCGCGAACTCCGTCGCCATCGCGTCCTGCGTCTGCCCGAGCGTCGTGCGCATCTTGTCGAGGCACGCGTACGCGTGATCGACGTAGGCCTGCTCCGCTGCGAGCTCGGGATGCGACACGGGCGCGAAAGGGTATCCGCGTAGGATCGCGCTGTGAAGCTCGGCGTCAACCTCGGCTACGCGCCTCCCGGAACGAATCCGGCGTCGCTCGTGCCGCACGTGCAGGCGGCGGAGTCGCTCGGCTACGACTCCGTCTGGGCCGCCGAGGCCTGGGGCACCGACGCCGTGACCGTGCTCGCGTGGCTCGCGGCATCGACGTCGACGATCAAGGTCGGCTCGGCGATCATGCAGATCCCCGGCCGTACGCCCGCGAACACGGCGATGACCGCGGCGACGCTCGACCTGATGTCGGGCGGGCGCTTCATCCTCGGTCTCGGCACGTCCGGGCCGCAGGTCGTCGAGGGCTGGCACGGCGAGCCGTGGGGGAAGCCGCTCGGGAAGACGCGCGAGTACATCGAGATCGTGCGCAGCGCGCTCCGCCGCGAGACGCTCGAGCACCACGGCGAGCACTACTCGATCCCCTACGACGGCCCGGGCGCGACCGGGCTCGGCAAGCCGCTGAAGATGATGCTGCGCCCGCTGCGCGCCGACATCCCGATCTTCCTCGCCGCCATCGGCCCGAAGAACGTCGCGCTCGCGGCCGAGATCGCCGACGGCTGGCTGCCGATCTTCGTCGACCCGGAGCGCTTCGACGACGCGTTCGGCGAGAGCATCGCTGCGGCCGGCCCCGGCTTCGAGATCGCCGCGACCGTGAGCGTCCTCGTCGGCGACGACGTCCAGGCGCTCCGCGACTCGCTCAAGCCGTATCTCGCCCTCTACGTGGGCGGCATGGGCGCGAAGGGCAGGAACTTCTACAACGCCCTCATGCGGCGCTACGGCTGGGAGGCGGACGCCGAGCGGATCCAGGAGCTGTACCTCGCGGGCAGCCAGCGCGAGGCGATCGCCGCGGTGCCGGACGCCTTCGTCGACGCGGTCTGCCTCGTGGGCCCGAAAGAGCGGATCCGTGACCGCCTCGACGCCTGGCGGGGTACGCCCGTCACGACGCTCGTGGTCGGCTCGGCGCAGCCCGAGGCGCTGCAGACGCTCGCCGAGCTCGTCCTCTAGATCCCGCGCCGCACAAGGGGTAGAGCCGGTACCTCGAACGGGGGAAATTCCTCAGTGCTCACCTTTTCGGGGGAGGTTCGCGTCTGGGGACCGCGTACGTTCAGCCGGCTTCACCGTGTACCTGCGGCCGCCTTGTGCGGTCACGTGGAAGTCAAGCCTAGGGAGAGAAACGATGCGGTCTGGTAGTCGGCCAACGAACGAACAGCGTTCGAACGCCCTCTGGGGTCGCGGCGGCCGCCGGGTCGGCGCCGTTCTCGCGACTGTCTCGTGTGTTCTCGTCGTCGCCTCGGGCGCTGCGGGCTCCTCCGCACCTCCGAACGCGTCGGCGCTCCAGAGCGCCCTGATCAAGGGCTTGGCGTCGCACATTCACGCGTACATCCCGGGTTCCCTGCTCAGTGCCGCCGAGCAGAATCCGAAGAATTCGTTCGACGTCATCCTCCAGGGCTCGAAGAAGGACAAGTCTGCGGGCTTCCTGGCGAAGGCGTTCAAGGACTCGGCCTCGAGCGGCTATTCGGTCGGCTCGGGTCAGGTCAAGCGCCAGTTCATGGCGATCGACGGTGGTCGCGCCTCCCTGACGGGGTGGCAGATCCTCGCGCTCGGCATGAGCAGGAACGTCACGTCGATCATGCCGAACGACACGGTCAAGTCGTCCGCCGTCGACCTCCCGGTCTCGAACTCCGAGAAGTGGGGCTGGTCGACCGGTGCGGCGGTCGACTGGACGGGTCAGGCTCTGTCGCTCCAGACGCCGACGATCGCGATCGTCGACTCCGGTGTCGACGCGACCCGCACGGCCGACTTCGGCAGCCGCGTCCTCGGCCAGGTCAATCTCGCCAGCACGCCGAACGGCCCCGGTGACACGTACGGGCACGGCACGTTCGTCGCAGGCATCGCCGCGGGTGCGGCGGCCGGTGACGCGGGTGTGGCCCCGAGCGCGAACATCCTGCCGATCGACGTGATGGGCGACGCCGGCGTCTCGACGGTCGCCGATGTCGTCGCAGCGTGCGACTGGATCCTCGCGAACAAGGATCAGTACAACATCAAGGTCGTCAACTTCTCGCTGCACGCCTCGAACCCGGCGAGCGTCTTCTTCGACCCGCTCGACCAGGCGGTCGAGAAGCTGTGGCTCAACGGCATCACGGTCGTCGCGGCCGCCGGCAACTACGCGGTCGACGGGCAGCGGAGCGGCGTCCTGTTCGCCCCCGGCAACGATCCGTTCGTGATCACGGTCGGCGCGGCGGACATCATGAACACGCTGACCGCAGCCGACGACGTGGCCGCCCCCTGGTCGGCCTGGGGCTACACGATCGACGGCTTCGCGAAGCCTGACATGTCCGCTCCCGGCCGCTACATGATCGGCCCCGTGCCCAACGGCGCGACGCTGATGACCGAGCGGCCCGATCACGTCATCGCGCCCGGCTACATGCAGCTCAGCGGCACGTCGTTCTCGGCACCCGCCGTGTCCGGCGCGGCGGCGCTCATCCTGGCCGAGCATCCGACGTGGACGCCGGATCAGGTCAAGGGCGCACTCATGGTCTCCGCCCGCGGCACCCCCGCGGCGACGCCCGGATCGCTGGGCGTCGGCGAGCTGAACGTCCCGCTCGCCCGGATGGTCACGAACCCGCCGAACCCGAACGCGGCCCTCGACCAGTACGTCACGACCGACGCAAGCGGCGCACCGGTCTTCGACCCGTCCGCCTGGCAGACGGCCGCGAAGGCGAACGCCGCCTGGGCCGACGCCGCCTGGAGCGACGCCGCCTGGAGCGACGCCGCGTGGGCATCCGCCGCGTGGGCATCCGCTGCCTGGGGCGACGCCGCCTGGAGCGACGCAGCCTGGAGCGACGCAGCCTGGGCATCCGCCGCCTGGAGCGACGCAGCCTGGGCATCCGCCGCCTGGGGCGACGCGGCCTGGAGCGACGCCGCCTGGGCGGACGCCGCCTGGGCAGACGCCGCAGGCGACCCGAACGTCGTGCGCAGCCCGATGACGGCCGACGACATCGCCCAGGCCGAGAGCGACCTCGGCATCGTCGACCCGGCCTGCGACCCGACGATGAGCACCTGCACGGCACCGGCTCCGTAACCCGGGAGAGCACGCTGTACCCGACCGAAGGGGCGCCTGCAAGGCGCCCCTTCGCGTTGCGGGCTCGCGTAGGCTCCGCCCGTTGTGGGGCGTCCCGCAGGGCTCGGGCTTCCGCCCGTTCATCGGCGACTACAACGGCATCGCGTCGACGAACGCGTTCGCGGCCATGACGTGGACGGGCGTCGCCGACCCGCAGCCGTACAACCTCGAG
>DASYGK010000138.1:0-22424 GCA_035999905.1 Gaiellaceae bacterium
CCCGAGTCGGTGCTGACGCCCGACGGGCCTGCGCTCGCGCGCAACTTCCTCGAGGGGTCCCTGTGATCCAGGCGACGATGGCGCGCCTGCTCGACGGCCACGACCTCACGCGTGCGGAGGCGCGTGAGGCGATGAACACGATCATGCGCGGCGACGCGACGCAGGCGCAGATCGCCGGCTTCCTCGTCGCGCTGCGCGCGAAAGGCGAGACGGCGGACGAGATCGCGGGCTGTGCCGAGGCGATGCGCGAGCACGTCCTCCGCGTGCGCCCACAGCGTCAGGACCTCGTCGACATCGTCGGCACGGGCGGCGACGGCGCGAACACGTACAACATCTCCACCGCCGCGGCGCTCGTCGCCGCCGGCGCGGGCGCGGGGATCGCAAAGCACGGCAACCGCGCGGCGTCGTCCGCGACCGGTGCGGCCGACGTGCTCGAGGCGCTCGGCTTCGACCTCGAGCTCGCGCCCGAGCGGATCGAGCGCTCGATCGACGAGCTCGGCTTCGGCTTCCTCTTCGCGCAGGCGCACCATCCCGCGATGCGGCACGCCGCACCCGTCCGGCGCGAGCTCGCGACGCGTACCGTCTTCAACGTGCTCGGCCCACTGACGAACCCTGCAGGCGCGCGCGCGCTCATGCTCGGCACGTACTCGCCGGAGCTCACGCGCACGCTCGCGCACGCGCTGGTGCAGCTCGACGCGACGCGCGCCTACGTCGTGCACGGCGCGGGCGGCATCGACGAGCTCTCGCCGTGCGGCCCGAACCTCGTCTGCGAGGTCGAGAACGGCAGCGTGCGCGAGTACGAGCTCGATCCGCTCGAGCTCGGCGTCGAGCGCTGCGACCCGTCCGAGCTCACCGGCGGCGATCCCGCGACGAACGCGCGTGCGCTGCGCGACGTGCTCGCAGGCGCCGGAGGCGGCCACCGCTCGGCCGTCATCCTCAACGCGGCCGGCGGCATCGCCGCCGCGGGACACGCCGCGACGCTGCGCGAGGGGATCGGCCTCGCGCGCGAGGCGATCGACTCCGGCGCCGCCGCGGCCCGGCTCGAGCAGCTCGTCGCGTTCTCGGTGGCGGCATGAGGCTCGCCGACGCGCTCTCGCAGCCCGGCCTGCGCGCGATCGCGGAGTTCAAGCGGCGCTCGCCGTCGATGGGCGACATCCGCCCCGGCGCGCGGGTCGAGGAGCTCGTGCCGGAGTACGCGGCGAACGGCGCGAGCGCTGTCTCGGTGCTCGTCGACGCGCGCTTTGCGGGCACGATCGACGATCTCCGCGCCGCGCGCGCGGTGAGCGAGGTACCGCTGCTCGCCAAAGGCTTCTTCTCGACCGAGGAGCAGCTCCGCGAGCTGCGTGAAGCAGGCGCTGACGCCGCGCTCTTGATCCTGCGCGACCTCGACGACGAGACGTGCGCGCGGCTGATGCACCACGCCGCCGACCTGGGGCTCGACACGCTGGTCGAGGCGCACGACGACGACGAGCTCCGGCGCGCCGTCGCGCTCGACGCGGCGATCGTCGGCGTGAACGCGCGCGACCTCTCCACCTTCGCGATCGACCGGCGAACACAGCTGGGCCTCGTCGCCCGCGCGGCAGACGGGACGCGCATCGTGATCGCCGAGAGCGCCGTGCACACGCGCGCGCAGGCGGCGGCCGCCGAGCTCGCCGGTGCGGACGCCGTCCTCGTCGGCACGTCGCTGATGCAGGCGGCCGACCCGGGAGCGAAGCTGCGCGACCTGCTCTCCCGCCCGCTCGTGAAGGTCTGCGGCCTGACGCGGCAGGAGGACGTCGACGCCGCGGTCGAGGCGGGCGCCGACATGCTCGGCTTCATCTTCGCGGCGAAGAGCCCACGCCGCGCACCGGCCGTGCTCGACGTCCCCGAGACGGCGCTGTCGGTGGCCGTCTTCGTCGGCGATGCGGAAGAGACGGCCGCCGATCTCGTGCAGCTCTATCCCGACGACGGCGGCACGGTGCGCGGCCGGCGCGCGCTCATCCTGCGCGAGGGCGAGCACGTCGCGACGCTGCTCGACCAGCCCTGGGAGGGCAGCGACCCGAAGCACTGGGACGACGCTGCCGCGGCCGAGGGGCGCATCGTGCTCGCGGGCGGGCTCGGCCCGGAGAACGTACGCGCGGCGATCGCGGCGGTGCGCCCGTGGGCGGTCGACGCCGCGTCGTCGCTCGAGCTCGAGCCCGGCATCAAGGATCACGCGCGCGTGCGCGCATACATCGAGGAGGCACGACAATGAGCACGAGCGCATTCGGAACCTACGGCGGCCGCTACGTCCCCGAGACGCTGATCCCGGCGCTCGACGAGCTCGAGCAGGGCTGGCGCGAGGCGCTCGCCGACGACACGTTCCACGCGGAGCTGCACGCCTTGCTGACGACGTACGCGGGCCGCCCGACCCCGCTCACGCTGAGCGAGCGCTTCGCGCCGGGCAAGCGCATCTACCTCAAGCGCGAGGATCTCCTGCACACCGGGGCACACAAGCTCAACAACGCGCTCGGCCAGGTCGTGCTCGCGCGACGCCTCGGCAAGCACCGCATCGTCGCCGAGACGGGCGCCGGCCAGCACGGAGTCGCGACCGCGACGGTGTGCGCGAAGTTCGGGCTCGAGTGCGTCGTCTACATGGGTGAGGAAGACATGCGCCGCCAGAAGCCGAACGTCGAGCGGATGGGGCTCCTCGGCGCCGAGGTGCGGCCCGTCGACTTCGGCACGAAGACGCTGAAGGAGGCGACGAGCGAGGCGATCCGCGACTGGATCACGAACGTCGAGACGACGCACTACCTGATCGGCTCGTGCGTCGGCCCCGCGCCGTACCCGGAGCTCGTCGCCGAGCTGCAGTCGGTGATCGGCCGTGAGGCGCGCGAGCAGCATCTCGCAGCCGAGGGACGGCTGCCGGAAGCGGTCGTCGCGTGCGTCGGCGGCGGCTCGAATGCGATTGGCATCTTCCACGGCTTCCTCGACGACGCCGGCGTGCGGCTCGTCGGCGTCGAAGCGGCGGGAGCGGCGTCGCTCGGCGCCGGCCGCGCGGGCGTGCTGCACGGCGCGCGCTCGTCGGTGCTCGCCGACGAGGACGGCCAGATCGCCGACGCGCACTCGATCTCCGCGGGCCTCGACTATCCGGGCGTCGGGCCGGAGCACGCATTCCTCCGCGACTCGAAGCGCGCGACGTACGTCGGCGCGACCGACGAGGACGCGCTGTACGCGTTGCGCGACCTCGCGCGCACCGAGGGGATCATCCCCGCGCTCGAGCCGTCCCACGCGCTCGCGCGCGCACGCGACCTCGACGCGGAGCTGATCCTCGTGTGCCTCTCGGGCCGCGGCGACAAGGACCTCGCCGAGGCGCTCGTCGCGCTGGAGCAGCTGTGACGGACGCGTGGGACCCAGCGCATGCAGCGACCTTCTTCGACGACTACGGCGAGCGGGAGTGGACGCGCTTCGAGGACGGCCGCACGCCGGCCGCGAGCGTCGACGCGCACGTGCGGATGATCGAGCAGTTCATCCGGGCCGGAGACACCGTGCTCGACGCGGGCGCGGGGCCCGGACGGTTCACGATCGAGCTCGCGCGCATCGGCGCGGACGTCGTCGCGCTCGACATCTCGCCGGGCCAGCTCGAGCAGCACCGTGCACGAACTGCCGCTGCCGGAGCCGACGAGCGCGTGCGCGAGCGCGTCGTCGGCGACATCACAGATCTATCGGGGTTCGACGACGGCGCGTTCGACGCGACCGTCTGCCTCGGCGGCCCGCTCAGCTACGTCGTCGAGCGCGCGGACGACGCGCTCCGCGAGCTTGCGCGCGTCACGCGCCCCGGCGGCCATCTGCTCGTCAGCGTCATGTCACTCGGCGGGGTCCTCACCCATTACCTGCCGCTGCTGCTCGACCTCGCCCGTCGCGACGGCGTCGCGCGCCAGGAGGAGATCGTCGCGACCGGCGTGCTGCCCGAGGCCGAGGGGTACGGGCACCTCCGCATGCGCCTCTTCCGCTGGGGCGAGCTGCGGCAGAGCCTCGAGCAGCACGGCCGCATCGTCGCCGCGGCGGCGACCGGCCTCCTGCCCGACCCGGTCGACGCCGAGCCGGAGTTGCGCGAGCTCGTCCGGCGGATCGACCTCGACCTCGGCGGCGACCCAGGGGTAATCGGATGCGGCCTGCACATGCTCGCCGCGGTGGAGGTCTCATGACGAAGCAGCTCGTGATCTATCTGATGGCGGAGCCGGAGACGCCGGAGCTTGCGCGCGCGGCCGTCGAGGGCGGCGCCGACATCATCGAGTTCGGCATCCCCTTCTCGGACCCGCTCGCGGACGGGCCGGTGGTCAGGCGCGCCGGCGAACGCGCGCTCGCGCGCGGCATGCGCACGCGGCCGTGCCTCGAGGTTCTCGCCCGGACGCGTGAGCTCGTTCCGGGCACGCCGATCGTGCCGATGACCTACGCCTCCATCCTCGAGGCCTACGGGTGGGACCAGTTCCCCCAAGACGTCGAGTCCGCGGGCGGGACGAGCATGATCATCGTCGATCTGCCCGTGGACGAGCGGCCGGAGCTGCGCCGCGTGCAGCTCGTCGCGCCGACGTCGACCGACGAGCGGATCGCGCTCGCGGGCGAGCACACCGACGGCTGGCTCTATCTCGTCACGGTCGCCGGTACGACCGGCGCGCGCGCGGAGGTGTCCGAGGCGCTGCCGCGCCTGGTCGAGCGCACGCGCAAGCTCGTCTCGGCGCCGCTCTACGCCGGGTTCGGGATCTCGACCCCGGAGCATGCGCGCACGGTGGCCGCGCTCGCCGACGGCATCGTCGTCGGCTCGCGGGCGCTCCAGGTCGCCGAGGACGGCCCGGACGCGCTTCGCGACTACGTCGCCTCGCTGCGCGCGGCTCTCGACGGCTAGACCACCGACACGCTTGCGACACGTGCAACGCGATCCTTAGGGCTTTCTCACGCCCGTCTCACGTGCCGTTCATCGGGCCCGGGGATCATCGGTGCATGACAACGACAACCGCAGTCATCGTGAACATCCTGCTCGGCATCGGCATCGTCGGCGCCCTCGCGCTCGTCATCCGCCTCGCCCACCGCATCCCCCACGGCGAGCGCGCGGAGACGCTGCACCCCTCGCAGCCGCTCACGCTCGCCGTCCTCACGGTCGAGACCGAGCACGAGCAGCTCGTCCGCGCTGCCTAGCCGGAGCTAGAACGCGAGCCCGGCCTCGGCGTCGATCAACTCGGCGCCGGCCGGCTCGCGCTCGGGGATCGGCCGTCGAGCGACCGGAAGCTGCAGGGCGAAGCGCGTGCCCTTCCGGAGCGACTCGACGGTGCAGCGCCCGCCGTGCGCGGCAGCGATCGCTGCGACGATCGCGAGCCCGAGCCCCGCGCCCCCCTGCTCCCGCGAGCGCGCGTTGTCGGCGCGTGCGAACCGGTCGAAGATCCGGTCGAGCGCCTCGTCCGGCACGCCGAAGCCCTCGTCGGCGACCTCGATCGCGATCTCTCCCCCGGCCGCGTGCGCGCGCAGCTCGATCGCGGCGTGCGGCTCGGTGTACTTCACGGCGTTCTCGAGCAGTGCGTCGAGCGCATTCCGCAGCGCCTCCTCGTCGACGCGCACGATCCCCGCGACGTCGAGCTCGAGCCGCCACGCGCGATCGGCCGCGACCTCCGACCAGCGCATGAACACGTCCTCGAGGAACCCCTCGATCTCGACGTCGGAGAAGACGACGAAGTCGGGCTGGTCGACCTTTGCAAGGAGCAGCAGCCGCGCGACGATCCCCTCGATCCGCTCGAGCTCGTCGAGTGCGACCGAGACCTCCGGCAGATCCGGGCCGCTGCGGCGGAGCAGCTCCAGATGGCCGCGCGCGATCGTCACCGGGGTGCGCAGCTCGTGGGACGCATCGTGCAGGAAGTTCTTCTGACGCTCGAGCAGAGAGGCGCGCGTGTGCGCGACCCCTTCGAGCGTCCGCAGTGCGACCTGACGGCGCCGCGCGTGCCACACCATTGCGAGGAACATCGCCGACATCAGCGGCACCTCGAACAGCTCGCCCCAGAGCTGGATGCCGTTGAAGGCATCCGCGCCGATGCTCAACCCGGTGCCGAGGATCACGAGCGAAAGCACGATCCCCGTGACCGGAGGCGACCAGACGCGGAAGCCGTAGACGATCGTCAGCGAGATCCAGACGAAGTGGAACGGGATCGTCTCCCAGCTCGGCCACGCGATCATCGCGGCCCAGTTGACGAGCGCGAAGACGCCCCAGAGCGTCTCGACGGAGTTACGCCGAAGCCAGGCGGTAGCCCGCATGCCTCACCGTCTCGATCGGTGCGTCGGGTCCGAGCTTCCGACGCAGCCGCCGCACGCAGACGTCGACGACGTTCGAGCCCGGGTCGAAGCCGTACCCCCAGACGTCGGCGAGCAGCCGCTCGCGGCTGATCACCTCGTCCGCGTGGAGGAGCAGGTGGTGCAGCAGCCGGAACTCGCGGTCGGACAGGTCGGTGACGAGATCGCCGATGCGCGCCTGCCGGCGCGCGAGGTCGAGCACGATGCGCCCGGCGCCGAGCACGTGCTCGTCGTCGTCGAAGGAACGGCCGGCGCGCAGCTGCACCCGCACGCGCGCGAGCAGCTCGTCGAGGGAGAAGGGCTTCGGCACGTAATCGCCGGCGCCGAGCTCGAACCCCTTCAGCTTCGTACGCAGGTCGGTGCGTGCCGACAGGATCAGGACGGGCAGCCGCGGGTGCGTGCGGCGGAGCTCCTGCAGCACCTGGAGCCCCGTCAGGCCGGGGAGCTGCAGGTCGAGCACGACGAGATCCCACGCTCCGGATTTCGCCAGTGCGAGCCCCTCGAGCCCGTCGCCGCACGAGCCCACGACGTACCCCTCCGCCTCCAGGCCCCGCGAGAGAAATGCCTGGATGCGCGCTTCGTCCTCGATCACCAAGATTCGCATCGTGTCCCGATCCGGCCGCCGCAAGGACTGTATCCCCGCGTACATGACCTGTAAATGACGGGAGAATGACAGCTTCGTCATCCTCGCGACGGGCCGATTCCGGTGCGATAGACAACGCCCCGGATGCGCCCCGCAGTCTGGAAGCTGATCGCCGTCTTCGCGTTCGTCGCGGCCGTGGGCGTCCTCATCGGCCTCTACGTCTCGAAGCTGACCACCGACGCAGGCTCGCCGGTCTACACGCTCCCCGTCAGCTCGAACGGCGGCCACCCGGTCGTCAACCTGACGCTCGAGACCGTCGCGGCCGTCGGGCCGAGCCTCAGCCCCGGCCATCCGGACTACGTCTCGTACCTCGTCCGGGACACGAAGGGCAACTGGCGCCGTTCGACCGTGTGGCGCCTGCCCGCGAACGCGACGGTGCACGTGACGATCTACAACTTCGACGGCGCGAGCGGCCTGCGGAACCCCCTCTTTGCGCGGCCGCAGGGTGTCGACGGCAACACGATGGTCGTCGACGGCAAGACGCTCAACGCGATCAACCCCGACGACGCGTCGCACACGTTCGCGGTCGCGCAGTACAACCTCGTCGTGCCGATCGCGCCGGTGCCGGACGACGCGAAGCATCCGTGCGATTTTGCGCCCTGCGCGCTGACGAGCGACCACCGCACGATCCAGTTCACGTTCCATACGGGCGCGAAGGGCCACTACCGGTGGCAATGCCTCGTGCCGTGCGCGGCGGGCTGGATCGACGGTTTCGGCGGGCCGATGCAGACGATCGGCTACATGGACGGCTTCCTGGACGTCGTCTAGATGTCGGCCGTCCCCGCAGGCAAAGGCGCACCGGATCACGCACGCCGCGTGATCGGCGCGTGGCTCGTCCTCAGCGTCGTCGCAACACCGCTCGTCGCGATCTTCGTCGGCCCGCTCTTCCCGCCGGGCAGGGCGAGCGAACAGGCGAGCGGCCAGGTCACCGACAACACGGTGATGCTGACCGTGCTCACGCCGATCATCTGCCTGCTGCTCGTCTTCTTCGTCTACGCGCTCTCGCAGTTCCGGCACGACGGCGGCGCGATCGTCGACGGGCCGCCGCTCCGGACCGACAACCGCATCCAGGTGCTCTGGGTAGCGGTGAGCGCGGTGGTCGTCCTCTTCTTCGCGGGCTTCGGCACGTACGAGCTGCTGCAGAACGGCGCCGGCGGCGGCCAGGGCCCCGGCCCCGTCGCGGTGCCGAGCGGCAACAAGCTGCAGGTGCAGGTGATCGGCCAGCAGTGGATGTTCACGTACCGGTACCCGTCGTACGGCGGGCTCGAGACGCCCGAGCTCGTGATCCCGGCGAACACGCTGATCGAGCTGCACGTCACGTCGCTCGACATGATCCACTCGTTCTGGGCCTACGAGCTCGGCGTGAAGGCGGACGCGAACCCCGGTGTCGACAACGTCGCGTTCCTGAAGACGAAGGGACCGCAGAGCTTCCACATCCACTGCGCGGAGCTCTGCGGCCTCTGGCACGGCTACATGACCGAGACCGGGCACGTCGTGCCGCCGGCGCAGTTCGCCGCGTGGATCAAGCAGCAGCAGCAGAACTTCGCGCCGGTCGCGAAGTACCTACCGCCGTACTCCAACACCTACTCCCCCGACCCGCAGAGGAGAGCCGGATGAGCGCCGCAGCCGTCGCCGTACGACCGCCGCTCTGGCGCCGCCTCATCGGCTTCAACCTCCTGACCGCGTGCGTGCTCGGCGTCGGCGGCTGGTACGTCGGCTGGTTCGGTGCGCACGGAATCGTCGGCCCGAGCCTCGACTACTTCGGGAACATCGACTACAACGAGTTGTCGGTCTTCATGGCCTACATCTGCGGCGTGCTCGGCTTCCTGATCGGGCTCGGCTTCTTCAACTATCCGTGGGCGCGCCTCCGCGGGTATCCGCCGTCATTGCGCGCGAAGGAGAACGAGGGCATCGGCCGCTACTTCGGGCTCTGCACCGACCACAAGGTCGTCGGTATGCAGTACCTCGTCGGCATCGGCGTCTTCTTCTTCATCGGCGGGCTCAACGCGATGCTGATCCGCACCGAGCTGCTGCGGCCGAACCACCAGGTCTTCCCGGCCGGCACGTATCTCACGATCGTCGGCCTGCACGGCACGATGATGATGGGGATGTTCACGAGCGGGATCCTCGGCCCCTTCGGCAACTACTTCATCCCGATCCTGATCGGCGCGCGGCGCATGGCGTTCCCGCGCATCGAGGCGCTGACGTTCTGGCTGCTGATGGCCGGCGGCGTGATCCTCGAGACGGCGATCTTCTTCGGCGGCTTCCCGACGGGCTGGACGGGCTACGCGCCGCTGAACATCCAGTCGTATCCGGGAATGGACTGCTACATCATCTTCTTCGCGCTCGTCGGCATCTCGATGACGCTGCTCGGGCTCAACATGATCGCGACGATCGTGACCATGCGCGCGCCGGGCCTCACCTGGACGCGGCTGCCGATCTTCGTGTGGGGCGTGCTCTCGACGTCGGCGCTGATGGTGCTCGCGGCGCCGGTGCTGGTCGCGACGCTCGCGATGGCGCTGCTCGACCGCGCCGCGCAGACGAGCTTCTTCCTGGCGCCCGGCGGCGGGAGCGCCTACCTGTACCAGAACCTGTTCTGGGTCTTCGGGCATCCCGAGGTGTACATCCTCGCGCTCCCGGGCTTCGCGATCGTGCTCGAGATCCTGCCGGTGTTCGCACGCAAGCCGCTCTGGGGCTACCGCCTCGCGGTCGCCGGACTGCTCGGTGTGTCGCTGCTCTCGTTCTTCGTCTGGCAGCACCATCTGTTCGTCAGCGGCATCAACGGCGACGTGCGTCCGTTCTACATGCTCTCGACGGAGCTGATCTCCATCCCGACGGGCTTCACGTTCATCTGCGGGATGATGACGCTCTGGCGCGGCCGCATCCGCTTCACCGTGCCGATGCTGTTCTGCCTCGCGTGGTTCTTCAACTTCCTGATCGGCGGGCTGTCCGGCGTCTTCCTCTCCGACGTGCCGAGCGATGTGACCACGCACGGCAGCTTCTTCTCGATGGCGCACTTCCACTACACCATCATGGGCGGCCTCGTGTTCACGTTCTTCGCCGCGCTCTACTACTGGGTGCCGAAGATGACGGGCTTCCAGCTGAACGAGCGGCTGGGGAAGATCCACTTCTGGACGATGTTCATCGCGTTCAACTCGACGTTCGCGCCCCTCTTCGCGGCCGGCTTCCTCGGCCAGCCGCGCCGCGTCGTCTCGTACCCGTCGAACCTCCAGTTCATCAACGTGTGGGTGTCGATCTCGGCGTTCGTCCTCGGCGCGTCGATGCTGCTGTTCCTCTACAACTTCGTCCGCTCGCTCGTGTTCGACCGCATTCCTGCGCCGGCCGACCCGTGGCGCTCGAAGTCGATCGAGTGGCAGCTGCCCTCGCCGATACCCGTGCACAACTTCGACCGCATCCCGGTCTTCTCCAGCGACCCGTACGGCTACGGCGAGACGGCAGGCCCCGTCGCGGTGCCGGCCGGCTCGCCCGCAGGGAGTGAATGATGGAGCTCGCGAGCGACACCCCCAACTACGACGTCGTCGAGAGCGAGCCGCCGGAGCTGCTCGGCCGGAACCTCACGTCCGCGGGCCACCTGCTCGCGAGCGCAACGGCGTTCTTCTTCCTCTCGTTCGTCTTCGCGTACTTCTATCTGCGCTCGTTGAACAACGCGCACATGTGGAAGCCGAAGCACGTCGACGCGTCGGTGACGTGGGGGACGATCGTGATGGCCTGTATCGTCGCGAGCGCGATCGCGACACGGCTCGGGCTGAACGACCACCGCGCCGGCAAGCGGGCGGCGTGGCGGACCAAGGGCGCGGTCGCGCTCGCGCTCGGGCTCCTCTCGCTCGTGCTCCAGGCGATCGCGTGGACGCAGGAAGGCTTCGGGCCGACCGACGGCGGCTTCGCGAGCGTCTACTTCGGCTGGACAGCGTTCGTGTTCCTCTTCGTGCTCTGCACGATGTTCTGGCTCGAGACCGTGCTCGCGACGTCGATTCGCTATCGCGGCTGGTCGGACGGAGAGAGCACCGTGCCGCCGGGTCACGCCTCGGGCGACCCATACCGGCCGGCGCACGACATCCGCGACCCCGTCTCGCTGGTGCGTGCAGAGCTCGTCGCACTCAGCTTCTACTGGACGTTCCTCGCGGGGATCGCAGTCCTCGCCTGGGTCATCCTCTACCTGCTCTAGCCGATGTCGACGTACGCGCCGCTCGCCGTCTGCGCGACCGCCGCCGTCCTCTACGCGCTCGGCGGACGGGGCCGGCCGCGGCGTGCGCGAGAAACCGCGTTCTATGCCGGTCTCGTGTCGGTGCTCGCGGTGCTCGAGCCGCCGTTCGACGGCTGGGCCGACTCGTCGTTCGCATTGCACATGACGCAGCACGTCGTGCTGATGACCGTGACCGCGCCGCTGCTCGTGCTGGGCCGCCCCTGGCCGCGGCTATGGCTCTCGTTCCCGCTGCGCCTCCGGCGCGCAACCGGCCAGACGCTCGCCGGCTCGCGCGGCGTTCGCACGCTCGGACGCGCCGCGCGCCTCCCTGCCGTCTCGCTCGCGCTGATGACGGCGGCGCTCGGGATCTGGCACGTCCCCGCGCTCTACGACGCCGCCGTGAGGAACGAGTGGATCCACCTGCTCGAGCACGTGTGCTTCGTCGGCACGTCCCTCCTCTGGTGGGGCTCGATGCTCGAGACGCCGCCCGTGCGGGCGCGCATCGATCACCTCCGGCGGACGATCTGGTTCGTCGCCGCGCTTCTTCCCGGCTGGACGCTGGCGGTCGTGCTCGGCTTCGATCCGGGCGCGCTCTACAGCGCGTACGCGTCGCTACCGCACCGAGCGGGAGGGCTCTCCGCGCTCGCGGACCAGCATCTCGCAGCCGGCGTGATGTGGGTGCCTGGGTCGCTTGCATACACGATCGCCGCCTTCATCGCGTTCTACCGTTGGCTCGGGCCCGAGCCCGGCGCCGTTCCCCGACCCGAGGAGCTCTCATGGACGTGACCGCGTCGTTTCTTGCAGGCGCCCTGCTCAGCTGGGCGCTGCCGATCGCCCTGCTCACCGCCGTGTGCATCTGGTGGGCCGTGATCCTACGCAAGCGGCCGCGCGGCGACGCCTGACGTGGGAGCAGCACGCCGCTTCCCGCTGTGGGCCGCCGCCTTGTCGGCCGCCGCCGTGACCGGCGTCGCCGGCGCGACCGTCGCCTGGGCGGTGACGTCACATCGGGGCGGCGCGGTCGCGCTGCCGCAGTTCCACGGCGAGGCCACGTGGCCCGCCGGCGCACGGCCGGCGCCGTGGGTCCCGCACGGACGAACGGCGCTCGTCGCGTTCGTCGGCACGTGCGGCGTCTGCGAGAGCGAGCTGCGGCGGATCGTACGGCGACTCCCCGCAGCCGAGCGGCCGGCGCTCGTGCTTCCCGCTCCGACAAGAGCGGAGGCGTACGGCGTCGCACGCGGCCGGCGCGTCGTGCTCCTCGTCGACCGGAACGGCGACGAGCGCACGGGCTACTCGTTCCCGCTCGCCCCCGGGTTCGTCGAGGGCGATCTGCGGACGCTCGCTACGGCCCCGGCCGGGCGCTGATCGTCGGCGCACCGCCGCGCGCGACCTCGAGCACGTCCCACATCCGGGCCAACTCGTGCCCGGGGACGAGGCAGGCGAGCCTGAACGGCCCGAGCTTCGTCGGTACGAACGTGAACGTCGCGGACTGTCCCCGGCGCAGCCCGAGCACCGGCTGCGCGATGCTCGCGTTCGCGAACGCCGGCGTCGCGTTCATCGCGCCGCTGACGACGGCACACGAGTGGCGGACCGCCGCACGATTCGTGCAGGTCACGCGCACGCGCCAGCGCAGCGGCACCGTCACCATCAGCTCGCCGCGGCCGTAGCCGTCGAAGTTGAAGCCGTTGTTCGCGGAGTCGTAGCCCGCGACGAGGCTCACCGAGACGATCTTGTGCCGGCTGTCGACCCGGAGGAACTGACGCGGGTCGGGCTTCGCGGCGAACGAGACGGCGGCGAGGGCGACGGCAAGCACGCGTCAAGCGTGCCAGATGTGCTCAGCTGCCGGAGGAGGAGAGCGGCGGCAGCGGCGGCGCCGCAGGCACGGCCGGCGTGAAAGGCGGCATGACCGCGGGCGGCGCCTCGACGAGGCGGGGTGCGGCGGGCGGCGCGGGCACGACGCCGGCGACGGCGGGCTGCGACGGCTGCGTGCGCTCCGTCGACGAGATCTGGTGCGGGTGCGCCTCGGGCGGCGCGGAGAGCGGCGGGAGCGCAGCCGCGGGCTCGGGTGCGACGAGCGGCGGCGGTGAGGGCTGGAAGACCGGCGGCGCGGGTTGCACGGCGGGAGCGGGAGGAGTCGGCGGCGGAGCAGGCGCGGCGACGACCGGCGCCGGAGCGGGCGCCGGCGCGACGGGTGCCGGTGCGACCGGTGCCGGTGCCAGGGGCACAGGCGCCGGCGCAGGGGTCGCGACGGGCGGCGCGGCGACCGGCGGGGCAGCGACCGGCGCGGGAGCGACCGGCGCAGGCACAGGAGGCGCAGCCTGGACCGGAGCAGGGGCGTTGGCGACGGGCGCGGCCGGAGCCGGGCGTGCCGCGGGCACGAGGCTCCGCTCGAGCTGAAGCTGGTGGAGCGTCATCTGCGCCTGCAGGCGGAGGCCCTCGGCGCGGCGGATGCCCATCGTGTAGCCGAGGTACCCACCGGCGCCGGCGCCGAGCAGCAGCGTCGCGTAGCCGAGGTGGTGCGGGATGAACCCGTACTTCAGCGGGAAGAGCGGGACGGCCCCCAGGATCGAGCCGAGGAGGGCCAGGAAGGTCGTGTAGATCGTGACCCGCGCGCTCGCCTTCCGCGCGAGGTGATCTGCGTACCGCTGGACGATGTCGGGGTCGAGTTCTGTCATGGCCGCCACCCTTCTCATCGGCGCGTTCGGCGCCCTCCTTGAGTCCGGGTCGCAGTCCGTTCAGCTTTCGTCCAGGCCCCGGTCGTGACCCCCTTCTGTGCAGGGATTCTTGTTGGTCAGACCGGTCAGACCGGCCAGACCGGCCTGTCCGAACGGCCTTGCGCAACGAGGCTTAACGAAGGCTTAGCGACTTCTCACCTCGCTCCTAACTCCTGCAGCAACGATGAGGGCACCCAGCTACGACCTTCAGGAGAATCGAGACCGTGAACCGCAACACAATCCTCCGCCGCGGCGCCCCCGTCGCCGCGGCACTCGCACTCGGCGGCGGCGCCGGCGCTGCGATCTACGCGGCAGCCTCGCCGAGCTCGACGACGAGCGCCCCGGCCGGCTCGACCGCCGTGGCCGCGCAGCCCGTGGCCGTCAAGACGACGGTGTCGAACCTGACCCAGCTCTACGACTCGGTCACCCCGGGAGTGGTCGACATCACCGTCGACTCCAACGCGCCGACCGGCAGCTTCGGCTTCGGTCCGGGAGGCGGCGGCGGCACGACCCAGGCCGAGGGCTCCGGCTTCGTCGTCGACACGAGCGGCCACATCGTCACCAACCAGCACGTCGTCGACGGCGCGACATCGATCACCGTCCGCTTCAAGGATGGGAAGACGACGAAGGCGACGCTCGTCGGCACGGATCCGTCGACGGACATCGCAGTGATCAAGGTCGACGTTCCCGCAAGCTCGCTGCACCCGCTCACGCTCGGGAGCTCGGCAGCGGTCGTGCCCGGCCAGGAGGTCGTCGCGATCGGCAGCCCATTCGGTCTGACCGAGACGATGACGTCCGGAATCGTGAGCGCGATCGACCGCACGATCCAGGCGCCGAACAACTACTCGATCGCGGGCGCGATCCAGACCGACGCGCCGATCAACCACGGCAACTCGGGCGGCCCGCTGCTCGACACGAGCGGCAACGTCGTCGGAGTCAACGCGCAGATCCAGAGCGACAGCGGCGGCAACGACGGCGTCGGCTTCGCGATCCCGATCGACGCGGTGAAGAACGTCGCGAACACGTTGATCGCGGGCGGCAAGGTGCAGCACGCGTTCCTCGGCATCCACGTCGCGGATGCACCGAACGCCGCGGGCGCGCAGATCTCGTCCGTCGAGAGCGGCTCTCCGGCGGCGAAGGCGGGCCTGAAGGCGGGCGACGTCATCACCGCGCTCGGCGCGAAGCCGGTCACGAGTGCCGACGACCTGACCGCGGCGGTGAACAGTGAGGCGCCGAACGACAAGGTCACGCTCGTCGTGACCCGCGCCGGCAAGTCCGTGACGGTCGACGTCACGCTCGGGGTCCGACCCTCCTAGGCCCCCAACCTACGCTCCCGCCGGCCTCGTTCCCCTATTCGGCCGGCGGGGGCGTCCAACGTCCGTGATGGGCGCGCGCCCAGTCCTCACTCACCGTCCCGACGGTCATGCCGCGCAGCGCGTGCCGCGTTGCCGGATGGATGAGCGAGAGATACAGATGCCCGACGAGGAGGGCCGTTGCGGCGAAGGTGAGCCCGTCGTGCAGGACGACGGTGCTCGCGAAGCGGAAGCGCGTGTCGCGCTCGCCGAAGAAGAGCAGCAGGCCCGAGAGCAGGAAGAGCACCAGGAAGGCGGCGTTGAGCGCGGCGTTGAGCTTCTGGCCCGCGTTGAAGCGGCCCTGCGGCGCCGGCCGGATCCGCTTGAGCCAGCGGATGTCGTCACGCTCGAACCCGTCCAGCTCGCGTGCCATGCGCAGCAGGCCGCGCCGGTCGCCGAGCAGCGCGACGAGCGCGAGCGCGGAGACCCAGCCGATCCCCGACCAGAAATGGATGTCCTTCACGACCGGCCTGCGCCCGACGAGGATCGACAGGCGCGGCAGATAGAGGATCAACCCGCTCCCGAGCAGCGTGAGGAATCCGAGCGCGTTCACCCAGTGCAGCGTGCGCTCGGTGCGCGAGAAACGGCGGACGTAGCGCGTCACGACGTGTAGCCGTTCGAGCGGCCGACCCACGCGTCGCGGTCGTACCCGAGCAGCTCCCAGTAGCCGTCCTCGGCCTGCGGCACGAGATTGATCCGCTCGAGCCACTTCACGTTCTTGTAGCCGTACATCTCGGGAATCACGAGCCGCACCGGTGCACCGTGCTCGCGCGCGAGCGGCTTGTGGTTCATCTCGTACGCGAGCATCACGTCGTGCAGGCTCGCCTGCTGCAGCGTGAGCGAGTCGACGTACGGCCGCTCGGCCGACACGAACTGCAGCGCGTGCGCGTCGAACTGCGGCTGCGCCTGCGCGATGATGTCGCTCAGCCGCACGCCGGCCCAATGGACGTCCGGCACGGTCCACCCCGTCACGCAGTGGAACGTGGAGATCTGCGTCGTGCGCGGCAGCGCACGCAGCTCGGCGTAGCTGAACGAGAGCGGCTTGTCGACGAGGCCGCCGATCTCGAGCCGCCAGGTCGCGCGATCGAACGTCGGCATCGAACCGGAGACCGTGTAGATCCGCCAGCCGCCGTGCGGGACGAGCGGGATCGCGTTCGTCACGGACGAGATGTGGCCCCAGACGCTCTTGCCCCAGAAGAGTGAGGACGCGCCGCCCAGTACGGTCGCGAGGAAGACCCCTCGGCCGTACCGCCGGGGCTGGGGCTGGGGAGGCTCGGCGGGCGCGTCCACGCTCATCTGCGTGTCATTCGGCGGCGGGCCGGAATCGGTTCATCCCCAGATCGTGCCTGAGGCGCCGGAAACTACGATCGGACGATGACCGCCTACGCCCCCATCTCGCCGCGGGCGGCCCGCTGGGCCCTGATCGCGACGATCATGGGCTCCTCGATCGCCTTCATCGACGGGACCGTCGTGAACGTCGCCCTGCCGGCGATCCAGCGGGATCTCGGCGGCGGGCTCGCGGCGCAGCAGTGGATCGCCGACGCGTACCTGCTCACGCTCGGCTCGCTGATCCTCGTCGGAGGGTCGCTCGGGGACATCTTCGGCGAGGTGCGTATGTTCACGCTCGGCGTCGTGCTCTTCGGCCTCGCGTCCGCGCTGTGCGCCGCTGCGCCCGACTCGACGACGCTGATCGTCTTTCGGGGCATCCAGGGGATCGCCGGCGCGCTGCTCACGCCCGCGTCGCTCGCGGTGCTGACGTCGACGTTCTCGGGAGCCGAGCGCGGCGCGGCGATCGGGACGTGGACGGCGTGGAGCGGCATCTCCACCGTCGTCGGACCGCTGCTCGGCGGCTGGCTGATCGGCATCTCGAGCTGGCGGGTGATCTTCCTGATCAACATCCCGCTCGCGATCGCAACCATCGTGCTCGTTCGGCTGCACGTGCCGCCGCGCGCGTCGGGCCGCAAGCAGGTGAAGGTCGACCTCGTCGGCGCCGCGTTCTGCGTCGTCGGTCTCGGTGCGCTCGTCTTCGGGTTCATCGAGCAGCCGCGGCTGGGCTGGGGGAACGCGGGCGTGCCCGCGGCGATCGCCGGGGGTCTCGCGTGCATCGTCGCGTTCGTGTTCTACGAGTCGCGGACCGCGATGCCGATGCTGCCGCTGCGCCTGTTCGCGCGACGGAACTTCTCGGTGACGAACGTCGAGACGTTCCTCGTCTACGGCGGCCTCTCGGCCTGGGGCTTCTTCCTGACCCTCTTCCTGCAGCAGCTCTCCGGCTACTCGCCGTTCCGGGCCGGGCTCGCGCTCATACCGCTGACGATCGGCCTGTTCGTGCTCTCGCGCATCGTCGGCCGGTTGTCGATGCGCTACGGGCCGCGCTTCTTCATGGCCGCGGGGCCGCTGCTCGGCGGCGTGTCGATCCTCGCGCTCGTCCGCCTGCCGGAGCATCTGAGCTACTGGCGCGACCTGTTCCCGCCCCTCGTCGGCTTCGCGGTCGCGCTCGCGCTCACGGTCGCGCCGCTGACGACGACCGTGCTGAGCGACGCGGGCCCGGGTGACGCAGGCATCGCGTCCGGCGTGAACAACGCCGTCGCGCGGGTCGCCGGCCTCGTCGCGATCGCCGCGATCGGCATCGTCGCCGCGGGCGGCACGGATCATCTCTCGGCGCACGGGTTCCACCGCGCGATGCTCGTCGTCGCCGTGCTGCTCACGCTCGGCGGCGTGCTCGGCGCCGTCGGGATCGAGAACCGGCGCGCCCCGGCCGCCTAGCGGCCGTTCGCGGAGAAGTGCTGGTAGTCCGGTGACGCGGCCCAGCGTCCGCCCCACGCCCAGCCGGCGCGCGCGAAGGCGCGAACGAGCAGCCCGCCGGCGACCGCCATCCCCGGCCGGACGTTCGAGCGGCGCACGAACGGGGCGCCCGCCGGGGGACGCACGTTGCCGCCCTCGAGATACGGGTTCTCGACCGGATCGACGTCGATCGCCTCGCCGTACGCGTGCACCGACCACGACTTCGGCCCCGGGGCGACCGCGTAGCGGCAGTTGAAGCCGGACGTGTTGTCGGCCGCCATCGAGCGGGGGTCGCTGCCGCCGAACGCGTCCACCGGTTGCATGCGGCGGATCGGGAAGCGCTCGGCGTACAGGCGCGCGAACACCTGCGTCACGGCGCTCGTGACCGCCGAGTTGACGACGATCTGCCCGACGTGCGGCGCGCCGTCGAACCCCCAGTAGCCGAGGCTGATGCGGCGCAGCTGCGACGGGGCGACCGGGCAGCCGGGATGCCACGAATACGGCAGGTCGGCCCGCGTCACGTGCTCGACCTTCGCCGCAAAGGGCGGCGGCGTGGCGACCGGGACCGCAATCATCGGGCGATGAGGGTACTGGCGATCGCCGCGAGCTGGGCCGCCGCGCTGACCTGCGGCGCGCCGGTCGCGACGCCTGCGGGCTCGACGCAGCTCGTCACGGTGACCGCGGCCGGGTACGGCACGACCGTCGCGTCGCTCGAGCTCTGGCAGCGCGGCGCCGGCTGCTGGCACCGTGTCGCCGGCCCGTGGGCGGCGAACCTCGGGCGCAGCGGGCTCTCCGCGCACAAGCGCGAGGGCGACGGCGCGACGCCGGCCGGGACGTTCCGCATCGGCGGGACGGCGTACGGGATCGCAGCCGACCCGGGCGTCGCGCTCGCCTACCACCGCCTCGTCTGCGGCGACTGGTGGGACGAGGACGCACGCACGTCGGCGTACAACACGTTCCAGCACGTCGCGTGCGGTGCGCAGCCACCGTTCGGCGGCGGGAGCGAGGCGCTCTGGCGCATCGCGCCGCAGTACCGCTACTTCGCGGTCGTCGAGTACAACGCGCAGCCGCGGGTCCGCGGCCTGGGCTCGGCGATCTTCATCCATGTCAGCACCGGGCATCCGACCGCGGGCTGCGTGAGCCTCCCCGAGGCCCGGCTGCTGCACCTGCTCCGCTGGCTACGGCCCTCTGCGGCCCCGGTCGTGCACCTAGGCATTTCCTAGGTAAGCTTCCCGCATGGCGAAAGCCGCGTACACGGCGCGCGAGGCCGCCCAGGCGCTCGGGATCAGCCTCGACACGCTCCGGCGCTGGGACGGCGAGGGCCGCATCCGCACCACGCGCGACAAGGCCAACCGGCGCCTCGTCAGCGCGAAGGAGATCGCGCGGCTGCGCGGCGACGACGGCACGCAGCACCTGAGCGCGCGCAACCGCTTCCACGGGACCGTGCGCGAGGTGAAGATCGAGGGCCTCCTGGCCCAGGTCGAGATCCTGATCACCGAGCCGGTGCGCGTCGTCGCGATCGTCACCCGCGACGCCGTCGACGAGCTCGGCCTCGAGCCCGGGTCGCCCGCGACGGCGATCGTGAAGTCGACGTCGGTGATGGTCGAGCGATGATCCGGATCGCCACGATCAACGCGACGCTCACGATCTTCGCGGCCGCGTCGCTGACGAACGTCTTCCCGTCGATCGATCCCGCACAGACCTACTCGTTCGCTGGCTCGAACTCGCTCGCCGCGCAGATCCGGCAAGGCGCCCCGGCCGACATCTTCGCGTCTGCGAACACCTCGATCCCCCAGCAGCTCTACGCCGACGGCCTCGTGGAGAAACCCGTCGTGTTCACGCGCAACGCGTTGATCCTCATCGTGCCGAGGTCGAATCCGGCACACATCCACTCGGTCTACGACCTCCGCCGCAGCGGCATCAAGCTCGTGGTCGCCGCGCCGGGCGTTCCCGTCGGCGACTACACGCGTGTCGTCCTGCACAACCTCGGGCTCGACGACGCGCTCCAGAACGTCGTCAGCAACGAGTCCGACGTACGCGAGGTGCTCGCGAAGGTCGCCCTCGGCGAGGCCGACGCGGGCTTCGTGTACACCACGGACGCTCGCACGGTGAAGGGCAGGGTCGCGACGATCGGAATCCGCTGGAGCGCGCAGCCGATCGTGCAGTACGCCATCGCCGTCGTCTCCGCGAGCCCGAACAAGGCCGTCGCGCGCGCGTGGGTGAAGCGGCTCCTCCGCAAACCGGCGCAGGCGAAGCTGCTCGAAGCGGGCTTCCTGCGGATCAAATAGTGCGCCGTGCTGCGGCCGCCGTCGTCGTCTTCCTCGCGACGTTCGTCGCGCTGGGCTTCCTCGCCGTGCCGGTGCTCGCGATCTTCACGCGCGTCTCTCCGGGGAGGCTCGTCGCGCAGCTCGGCAATCCCGTCGTCACCGACGCACTCGCGGTCAGCGCGAAGACGACGCTCGCCGCGCAGGCGCTCGTGCTCGCCTTCGGAACGCCTGCTGCCTGGATGCTGGCCTCCCGCCGGTTCCGCGGCCGGTCGCTGCTCGTGACGCTGGTCGAGCTGCCGCTCGTGCTCCCGCCCGCCGTCGCGGGACTCGGCCTCCTCGCGGCGTTCGGGCGCACCGGGCTGCTGCACACGAGCTTTCCGTTCACGCAGACCGCGGTCGTCCTCGCGGTCGCCTTCGTCGCGAGCCCGCTCTACGTGCGCGCGGCGATCGCGGCGTTCGAAGGAGTAGACGAGAACGTGGTCGCCGCATCGCGGACGCTCGGCGCCGGCCCGGTCCGCACGTTCTTCCGCGTCGTCCTGCCGCTCGCCGCAGGCGGCCTCGGCGCCGGCGGCGCGCTGGCGTTCGCGCGCGGGCTCGGCGAGTTCGGCGCGACGATCATGTTCGCCGGCAGCCTGCGCGGCGTCACGCAGACGCTGCCGCTCGCCGTCTACGCGGAGTTCGACGTGAACTTCGACGTCGCACTCGCCGTCAGCGCCCTGCTCGTCCTGATCAGCGCTGCGCTCCTCGTCACCCTCAAATGGCTGCCCTCGGCCTCGACTTCACGCTTCCGCTTCGCGACTTCGAGCTGACGCTCGCGCTCGACGTCGCGCGGACGGTCGCGCTCGTCGGGCCATCGGGCGCCGGGAAGACGTCTGCGCTGCGCGTCGTCGCCGGGCTCGCACACCTCGCGCGCGGCCGCGTGACGCTCGGCGACGAGACGTGGCTCGACACGGAACGCCGCGTCGATCTCCGGCCGGAGGAACGCCGCGTCGGCCTCGTCTTCCAGGAGTACGCGCTCTTTCCGCACCTGACCGTGCGCGCAAATGTCGCCTACGGTGGCCGCGACCGCGTCGACGAGCTGCTCGAGCGCTTTCACATCTCCCACCTCGCGGACCAGCGGCCCGCGCGACTCTCGGGAGGCGAGCGCCAGCGTGTCGCCCTCGCCCGCGCGCTCGCGCGCGATCCGGCCGTGCTGCTGCTCGACGAGCCGCTCTCGGCGCTCGACGCGCACACGAAGCTGCAGGTGCGCGGCGAGCTGAGCGAGCTCCTGCGCGACCTCGGCCTCCCCACGCTGCTCGTCACGCACGACTACGAGGACGCGGCGGCGCTCGCCGACGAGGTCGGCGTCGTCGTCGACGGCGCGCTGCGCCAGCTCGCGCCCCCGGCGGAGCTCGTCGCGCGCCCGCGCGACACCTTCGTCGCCTCGTTCACCGGAGCCAACCTGTTGCACGGCGTCGCGCGGCGCGCCGGCGACGATCTCACCGAGGTGCGGCTGCGTGAGGGCGAGCAGCTCTTCTCGACCGACGCCGGCGATGGCGAGGTCGGTGTCGTCGTCTATCCCTGGGAGGTGTCGGTCGCGCGGGCGCACACGGTCGACTCGGCGCTGAACGTCCTGCGCGGCGAGGTCGGCTCGGTCGTCGCGATCGGCAACCGCGTGCGCGTGCGGATCGGCCCGATCACCGCGGAGGTCACCGCGGCGTCGGCGGAGCGGCTCGAGCTCGCGCGCGGCGGCATCGCCTACGCGACCTTCAAGGCGACCGGGACGCGGCTCGTCCCGCTCTAGCGCGGACGAGACTCGTCGTAGCGCTCGAGGCCGTCGTCCGGGATCGGCTCCCAGTCGGCCGCGTACGCGACGAACGTGCGAAACGACGGCCGGATGTCGTGGCCCGGGTCGAGCGTGCCGAGGCGGACGCTCGCGATCTCGCCCGTCGCCGGGTCCCTGCTCCAGAGCGCGCCGCCGCAGTTCGAGCAGAAGCTCTTCGGGAAGCCGCCGCCCGGCGGGACGTAGTCGCGGACGAGCTCCTCGCCCTCGACGACGCGGATCGATCCCGGCGCGAGGCGCGCCTGCGCCGACGCCGCGGTGCCGGTGCGCCGCTGGCACCGTGTGCAATGGCAGTACCCCGCGGAGAGCGGCGGCTCCGTCACCTCGTAGCGGACGCCGCCGCAGAGACA
>DASYGK010000120.1:0-4161 GCA_035999905.1 Gaiellaceae bacterium
GATCTCGTCGTCTTCGTGCGGCTGCTGGCGGTCCGGCTCCGGCGCGACGAGCACGTAGACGCCGAGCTCGAGCCCCGGCGAGTCGTGCACGACCTCGTAGCCGCCGCCGGCGGCACGGAGCTTCTCGACGACCGATTTCACGCCAAATGCGTGCACGGCCCTGACGCTACTACCAACGGTAGGCTCGGTGTCGTGAGCGAACGCGTCCGGCCGCTGCGGCGCGGCGACCTCGACCCCGACCCGCTCCGGCAGCTGCGCGCCTGGTACGGCGAAGCTGCGGCGCTCGTGCGCGCTCCCGAGGCGGCCGCCCTCGCGACGGCATCCGCCGACGCCGTCCCGTCGGTGCGCATGGTGCTCGTGCAGCGCTTCGACGAGGACGGCCTCGTCTTCCACACGCACGCGCCGAGCCGCAAGGGCGGCGAGCTCGCGGCCAACCCGCGAGCCGCGCTCCTCTTCCACTGGGATCCGCTCGGGCGGCAGGTCCGCGTGGAAGGCCCGGTCGAGAGGGTCGCCGACGCCGAGACCGACGCGTACTTCGCGACGCGGCCGCGAGGGGCGCAGATCGGCGCGCACGCGTCGCGCCAGAGCCGTCCTGCCGAGGGACGCGAGGTGCTCGAGCGGCGCGTGGCCGAGCTCGAGGCGGCCTACGAGGGCCGAGAGGTCCCGCGGCCCGAGTGGTGGTGCGGCTACCGCGTCCGCCCCGAGGCGTGGGAGTTCTGGCAGCACCGCGAGAGCCGCCTCCACGACCGCTTCCGCTACACGCGGGACGGCGGTGGCTGGACGATCGAACGGCTCCAGCCCTAGCGTCTCCGCTCGAGGCTCCGGCCGAGCGCGGCGAGGCGCTCGTCCCAGCGGGCGCCGACGGCGACCATCCACGCGACCGCGTCCTCCAGCGGCCCCGGCGTCACCTTGTAGCGCGTCTCGCGGCCCGTGCGCGTCGCGCGCAGGAGCCCGGCGTCGGCGAGCGCCGTGAGCTGCTTCGCCACGGCCTGGCGCGTCACGGGGAGATCCGCGGCGAGCTCGGTGGCGGTCGCGTCGCCGCGTGCGGCCACCGTCTCGACGAGCGAGCGCCTGCCGGGATCGCCGAGTGCCGCGAAGAGGTCGTCTAGGCGACGGGCGTCCACGCCAGGGCGCGCAGCTCGAGTGCCGGGCCGAACTCCGGCGAGCTCTCGACGACCCGCACGCGCGTGCCGCCGTCGACCTCCTCCAGCTCGAGCACGACCGCGCCGCCGTCGTCCCAGTCGAGCACGAGCCGCTCGTCCTCGACGGCCTCGCGGACGGTCGCGTGCCGCTCCTCGCCGTCTCCCCAGCGGAAGACGCCGTCTCCGCCCGGCTGCGGATCGAGCTCCGCCTCGGTCGCGAACCACTCCTCGAGCCGCTCCGGCTCGGTCAGGGCCTCCCAGACCTCGGCAGGGGACTCGGGGAACACGATCTCGCGCTCGACCTGCACGGCTTCTCCTTCCGGACGCGCAACCATTCAGTTGCGTATAGTATGCGCAACCAACGGATTGCACGTTACCGGAGAAGGGAGTCGCCGTGCAGCACCTCGTGCCGATGGTCGTCGAGTCCGACGGCCGCTTCGAGCGCTCGTTCGACATCTTCTCGCGCCTCCTGCGTGAGCGGATCGTCTTCCTCGGCACCGAGGTCGCGGACGCGTCCGCGAACCTCGTCGTCGCGCAGCTCCTCCATCTCGAGGCCGAGGACCCCGACGCGGACATCTCGCTCTACGTCAACTCGCCGGGCGGCGACGCGTACGCCGGCTTCGCGATCTACGACGCCATGCAGTTCGTGAAGCCCGACGTCTCGACGTACTGCGTCGGCATGGCGATGTCGGCCGGTGCGCTGATCCTCGCGGGCGGCGCACCCGGGAAGCGGTATGTCCTCCCCAACTCGAAGGTGATGATCCACCAGGGCTCCGGCGGCTTTCGCGGCTCCCCGTCGGATATCCAGATCGCGGCGAAGGAGATCCTGTCGATCACGCGGCGGTACGCGGAGATCCTCGCGAAGCACACGGGCCGCGATGTCGAGGAGGTCGTGCGCGACATCGACCGCGACAACTTCCTCGCCCCGCAGGATGCCGTCGACTACGGGCTCGCCGATGTCGTGCTCTCGTCACGGGACGCACTCGCGCGCGCTTAGTACGCTTCCCCCGTGGCCGTCGCCGCGGACCTTCGTGCCGACCTGCTCCGGCTGATCCCGGACGAGCGGCGCGTGAACGACGGCGAGTCCGCGCTCGAGCAGCACGCGAGCGATCTCTCCTACCATCCACCGCAGCGTCCCGACGTCGTCGTCTATCCCGAGTCGGCGGACGAAGTCTCTGCGGTGCTCGCGTACGCGAACGACGCCGCGGTCGCGGTCGTGCCGTTCGGGGCGGGCACGAGCCTCGAAGGGCACGTGATCCCGCTGCGCGGCGGGATCAGCCTCGACCTCACGCGCATGAACGCGGTCGTCGCGCTCCGTCCCGAGGATCTCACGGTCACGGTGCAGCCCGGTGTCACGCGCTCCGCGCTCGAGGCCGCGACGGGGCCGCACGGCCTCTTCTTCCCGGTCGACCCCGGTGCCGACGCGACGCTCGGCGGCATGGCGGCGACGAATGCGAGCGGCACGACGACCGTGCGCTACGGCGGCATGCGCGCGCACGTGCTCGCGCTCGAGGTCGTGCTCGCAGACGGGCGGATCGTCCGCACGGGCACGCGGGCCGCGAAGACGTCCGCCGGCTACAACCTGACGAACCTCTTCATCGGCTCGGAGGGGACGCTCGGCGTGATCACCGAGCTGACCTTGCGGCTGCATCCGATCCCCGAGCACATCGTCGTGGCGCGGGCGGCGTTCCCGACGGTCGAAGCCGCGTGCGGCGCGGCGGCGATGATCATCGGCGCGGGCGTGCCGGTCAGCCGCTGCGAGCTGCTCGATGCGACGACGATCGCTGCGCTCAACGCGTTCAGCGGAACGGCATTCGCCGAGTCGCCATATCTCTTCATCGAGTTCGGCGGCACGGAGGCCGGCGTTGCGGGCGACCTCGCGACGACGCGCGAGCTCGCCGAGGACGAGGGCGCCACGGCGTTCGAGTCGGAGAGCGATCCGACGGCACGCGCCCAGATGTGGAGCGCGCGGCACAACGCATTGATGGCATCGCTCGCCGTCGCGCCGTCGGGCTCGCGCGCGATGACGACCGACGTCGCGGTGCCGGTGTCGGAGCTCGCGGCGGCGATCGAGTTCGCGCGCCGTGCGCTCGACGACTCGGGCCTGCGCGGCGGCATCGTCGGCCACGTCGGCGACGGGAACTTCCACGTGGCGTTCCTGCTCGACCCCGACGACGCCGCCTCGATCGAGCGCGCCGCCGCGTTGAACACGAGTGTCGTCGAGGACGCCCTCGCGCGCGGCGGCACGTGCACCGGCGAGCACGGCATCGGCTTCGGCAAGCTCGCCTATCTCGAGCGCGAGCACGCGGACAGCATCCCGCTGATGCGCGGCATCAAGCAGCTCCTCGACCCGAACGGGATCATGAACCCCGGCAAGGTCATCCCGCCGGAGCGCTAGGCGACGGCGCGGTCCGCGAGCACGTCGTCGAGCATCGCGTAGCCGCGTGCGATCAGGAGGAGCTTCTCGTCCTCGCTCCAGGGGCGCGGCTTGCGCAGGCCGGTCTCGAGCGAGATCTCGCCTGCAGTTCCCTGCACCGCGATGCGCGGGATCAGCCGGTCGCCGAGGAACGGGAACTCCGCGGCGGCGAAGCGGTCGTCGACCGCCTGCGCGATCCGGTCTCCGCGGCGGCCGCCCTCGCGGCGAACGATCGAGTCGATGTCCTCGCGGAGCGCGGCGAGCGCGGCGAGCGCCTCGTCCTTGTCGCGCGCGACGCGTTCCTCGAGCATCGTGTTCTGCTGCACGGCGACGCGCATGAGGCGCACGATCATGTCGCCCCAGTGCGCGGGCTCGCCGCGCTCGTCGCGCAGCTCCGCCTCGCGCAGCTCCGCGACGAGTGCGCGGATCGGCGGGAGCTTCGGGAATCGTTCGAGCCGCCGGCGGAGCGTCGCGAGCCACTCGGTGCCGAAGCGCGGATACTGCGGCAGATAGCGGAAGCTGACGATCAGCTCGACCCCCGGCTGGTCATACGCGTGGCCGAGCGGGAAGTTGCGCACCCATGCGCCGTCGGTGGCGATGCGG
>DASYGK010000131.1:0-23324 GCA_035999905.1 Gaiellaceae bacterium
GCACCTCGCGGGCTGCCCCGCCTGCCGCGAGGACTACGAGAGCCTGCGCGCGCTCGTCACGTCGCGGCGCTAGCGTACGAGCCCGGCGACCTTCTCGCGCGGCAGCGCCGGAACGCGACGGCCGTGGATGCCGGTCATCTCCTCGTTCGCGACGAGCGCGTTGAGCACCGCCTCTTCCGTCGACTGCACGACCGCCTCGAAGAAGCTGTCGAGATGGCCCCACGGGACGAAGCGCAGCGAGTCGTAGCGGCCGATGTCGTGGCCGAGGAGCGTGCGGCGGCCCGGCGTGAACGCACCGGCGTTCGCGGTCGAGAGCGCGAGGAAGAGGTCGCCCGAGAAGTGCGACCCGGTCGTGCCCGTACGCGCGAGGCCGAGCGTCACGCGCCGCGCGAGCGCGCGGCACTGGTCGGGCAGGAGCGGTGCGTCCGTGGCGACGATCGCGATCACCGAGCCCGCTCCCGCCGGCACCGAGAAATACGCGTCCATCGGGTTGTCGTCGGCGAGTGCCTCGCCGAGCGGGAAGCCCGCGATCGTCAACTCGCTCCGCGAGCCGAAGTTCGCCTGCACGAGCACGCCGACCGTGTACACGTCGTCGCCGTAGCCGACGAGCCGCGACGCGCTGCCGGTTCCGCCCTTGTACTGGTAGCAGCACATGCCCGTGCCGCCGCCGACCGACCCTTCCTCGATCGCGCCCGGTGCCGCGGCCTCGAGGGCGGCGACTCCCGTCGCCTCCGTGACGTGGCCGCCGTTGATGTCATTGAGGTAGCCGTCCCAGGTCTCCGCCGCGACCGGCAGCAGCCACGCCGCGGCGAGTTCGGGATGGTGCGTCACCGTCCAGCGCACGATCGATGCGTGCGCGACGCCGACCGCGTGCGAGTTCGTGATGGCGATCGGCCCCGACGACGTCCCCGACTCCGCGATCCACGAGATGCCGGTCATCTCGCCGTTGCCGTTGAGCGAGTGGACGCCGGCGGCGTACGGGTCGCCGGCGCCGTCGCGTCCACGCGGATGGATGGCGGTGACGCCGGTGCGCACGCCCTCGCCCTCGATCAGCGTCGCGTAGCCGACCTCGAGCCCAGGGACGTCGGTGATCGCGTTGACGTCCCCGGGCTGGCCGCCGAACGGGATGCGGAGCGCTCGCGCGCGCGGCTTGCCGGACGGCGTCGTCGTGTGCGCGCTCGAGGTCACTCGTCCTCGTCGAAGATCGGGTCGCGCAGGTTCCACGCCTTGCCCTTCTGCGGCCAGATCACGACGGCCCAGTAGACGAGGCCGATCAGCATCGTCAGGCCCGTGACCTCGAGCGACTTGTGCGTCTGCTTCGTCGTGATGTACGCGAGCGCGGCGATCGCGAGGATCGGCGGCAGCGGCCAGCCCGGCATTCGGTACGGGCTGCGGTCGAGCGCGCCGGTCGCGCGGCCGACGAGCGCGCCGACGGCGACGAGCGCGTAGTTCAGCACGAGCGTCGCGCCGGTGAGCACGATGATCGTGTTGAGCGAGACGGTGAGGCAGAGAATCGCGCCGAGCACGCCGACGAGCGCGGTCGCGAACCACGGCGTATGCGTCTGCGGCGAGATCGCCGACATCCATCCGTTCATCGGCCCCGGCCACGCCTTGTCGCGGCCGGACGAGTAGAGCACGCGGCCGAACTGGATCACGATCGCGATCACCGCGTTGACGATCGCGACGGTGATGCCGATCGAGACGATCTTGTTCACGGTGCTGTCGGAGGTCGCGAGCAGGAACGCGTTCATCGGCGCGCTGCCCGTCGTGACCTGATCGAGCTTCGGCGCACCGAGCAGCACTGCGGTCGTCGGGATCAGCTCGGCGAGCACCGTGATCACGAGCGACCACAGGATCGCGCGCGCGATGCCGCGGCTCGAGCCGCGCGTCTCCTCCGCGAGGTTCACCGGCGCGGCGTAGCCGTTGTACGCGAAGACGGCGACGGAGGTGATCGCGAGGATCGAGCCGATCGTGACGGCGTTGACGCCGCCGTGCCCATTGCCGAGCACCCAGCCGTGGAAGAGCTTGCCGAAGCGGTCGGTGTGCAGGTTCGCGAGGCCGAGACCGGTGACGATCGCGAGCGCGGCGAGCTCGATCGCGAGCATGACGCCGGTGAGCACGGCGTTGATGCGCACGCGCAGGATCGCGAGGCCGGCGGAGAGGAGCATCACGATCGCTCCCGCCCACTTCGTGTCCACCGACCAGATGACGCCGAGGTACTGCGCCGTGCCGAGTGCGATCACGGCGGGGATGAAGACGATCGTGTCGACCCAGAGCGCGAAGAGCACCATGCTCACGGGGCCGGCGAACGGCTTCGCCCTGCCTTTGAAGGCGTGCCACACGACGGCGTAGTCGCCGCCGGCGATCGGGTAGGCGGCGCAGAGCTCGGCCCAGCAGAACGCCATGAACACGCCGACGATCGCGGAGAACACGAGTGCGAGGAACGAGCCCGTCCCGACCGCGAGCAGGATCGCCGGGATGATGATGAAGACCGACGACGCCGGCGTGACCGACGACAGCGTGATCATCACGTTGCCGAGCACCTTCAGTGACCGAGACAGCTCCTGCTCGTAGGCGCCGCCGGTTGCCGGTTCGGCGGGCACGTCCCCGCTCGCCACGGCGGGGATGTCGCTACTCGTCACCACAGCCTCCGATCCGAGGGTGTATTCACCGAAGCGGGATTCGAACATATGGCGCGGCGCCAGGTCAACCCCTGTCCCGAATTCGCTGTTTCGCAGAGCCATCGTTCCGAGTACCCTGGTGTCCACATGGCGAGACAGAAGGACCAGGAGGCACGCCGCCGCCAGCTGAATCAGGCCGCCCGGCGCGTGATCGCGGCCCGTGGGATCACGGCCACACGGGTCAAGGACGTCGCCGAGGAGGCAGGGCTCAGCTCCCAGTCGGTGCTCTATTACTACCCCGACCTCGACGACCTGATCGCAGAGGCGATCCAGCACGCGCTCGAGCGCTTCGCCGAGCGGAGGCAGGCGGCTGTCGAGGCGAGCGACGACCCCGCGGCGGCTCTTGTCGCGACGATCTCGGCGGGCCTCCCCACCGGTCCCGACGACACCGACCTGCGAATCCTCTACGAGGCGGCCGGCTACTTCCGCGACAACGCATCCCTCGGCGCCCTGATCCGCGCGATGACGGGAAAGCAGGTCGAGGTGTACCGGCGCGTGCTCGAGCTCGGCGTCGCGCGCGGCGTCTTCGAGCTCGCGGACACGAGCGAGGCGATTGCGCGGAACCTCGTCGCACTCGAGGACGCGTACGGGCTCTACATCATCTCGGGTGCGCCGATGCTCGACGATGCGGTGCGGCAGATCCTGTCGTTCGCGTCGATGGCGACCGGGTGCCGGCTCGTGCCGGCCGGTTCCCGCGGCTAGATTTCGGCGCGTGAGGCGTCTCTGGGCAAGGCTCTCCTCGGAGCACCGGAAGCTCGCGAAGGAGGCGCTCGTGATCGCGTGCCTGCTCGTCGTCGTGCCGGCGCTGATCTACTTCCTCACGCTCAATCCGATCCGGAACAAGCGGCCGCTCGCGGGCGCGAACGTGCGCCTGTCGATTGCGGCGGACGGCGGCAGCGAGTTGTCGTTCGCACGCGTGCCGGGCAGGCCGGGCACGCTCGTCGGCACGTCGAACAGCCTCATCGTGTACGAGTCGACCGACGCGGGCGCAACGTGGCGCGTCGGGAAGGGCCCGGTGGTTCCGAGGGGCACGTGCGCCTACGGCTGGCCGCGCCTGCTCGTCGCGCCGGGAGGCCGGGAGTACCTCGGGTTCCTCGCGGGGCCGCTCTGCGCCGACAAGCTGCGTCCGTCGCTCTACGTGTCGTCGCGGCCGGGGCCCGACGCCGCGTGGTCGAAGCCGGTGCGGGTCGTCGAACGGGCGTGGAAGTACGGCTTCGACGATGCGCCCGATCTCGCGCTCGACCGGCGGAGCGGCCGTCTGTATGCGATCTGGACGCGCGGGCTCGGCGCGCACAGCGCGGCGGTCGTGTCGAGCTCGAGCGCGGACGGCGGGCGCACGTGGGCGCCGCCGCGGGAGGTCTCGCCGGCGCTCGTGCATCCGCATCTGCCGGCGATCGCCGTCGGAGCGGACGGCACGGTCTACGCCGCAGGGATCGACGTGCGTCTCGGCATCTGGATCGCGCGCTCGACCGACCGCGGCCGCACGTGGTCGGCGCCGCGGAGGGCAGCGCCGCTGCGCGCGAATCCCGCGGCGGACTGCGGCGGCGTCTCGGGGTATGTCGTGCTGCCGAACGAGCTGAAGACGTGCGCCGGACCGAATCCGACGCTGCTCGTGCGCGGTTCGCGCGCGCTCGTCGTGTACGACGACGTCGGCGTGAACGGGACGCAGGACGTGTTCTTGTCGGAGCTCGACGAGTCGCTCCGACCTGCCTTGCGCGCACGTGTGACGCCGGTGGATCGCGGGCTGGCGCAGCAGTACCTGCCGGCGGCGACCGTCGATGCGACCGATGGGACGATCTGGGTGTGCTGGTACGACACGACGTTCGATCCGAAGGCGCACCGCTCGTGGTTCACGTGCTCGGCGTCGAAGGACGGCCGCACCTGGGCGCCGCCCCAGCGCGCGGCCGCGGTTCCGTCGCTGACGGCTGATGTCGGCGCAATTGCGGCCGCCCCGGGGTTGTATCCATCGGTCGTTGCCGATGACGGCGCAGCGCATGCGTTCTGGGCGGACACGCGGACGAACGTCGAAGGGATCTACACCGTGGGGCTCAGAGAGCAGAAGCTGTTCACGTTCCGGTAGCGCGGTCGCGCGTGTTCGGCTGCTAGCGCGTGCTCCGATCGAGATGGGCGATGGCGAGCCGCAGAAGCGCACTCGCCTGCGCGTGCGTGAGTCCTGTGGCGCCGATGACGATGCGACCCACCCGCGCGACGGCGATCTGGAAGAACCCTCCCGTCTTGATGTTCGACTCGACGGGCACGAACGCGGCGGCCTGTGCAGCGCTCTTGAAGAGCGCGTAGCTTGCCGACTCGGACTGGCTGGCGTTCTTGAAGTCGATTCTCAGCGCGCCAAGGGTGTGGTAGCGCGGGTCGGCCGGCAGCGTCAAGGCACTGACGCGCGTGAATCCCGCGGGCATTTCCGAATGGAGAACGGGAGTGTTCGAGAGCTTGTCGAGCGGCGGCGGGAGGGCGAGCATCCCGCCGTTATCGGTGGTCGCAGCCTGGGGCTTGAGAGCTCTACGTCTCCGCCGCCCACCAAGACCACGTCGGTTGCAAAGAAAGACCCCGCACAGGGCGGGCTTTCGTGTCATGGTCCTAACTGGGCAGCTTTCAAACCCGCCGGAGCCGTTCCGAACTCTCCTCGCGCGGGTGAAGCACTGGTCCTAACCTGGTGGGTTCTTGCCGCCTGTGGCCACGTAGCTGACGCAGTCGCCCTGGTTCTTGAATATGCCGAACACCTGCCAGCCGCCCTTCTTGCACTGGTCGGCGGTGGTAGGCCCGGTGATTGAGAACGGCACCGACGCGCTCTCGGGATACACGCTGCGGTCGCCGGGCGAGAACAGCTTCAACGTGTACGAGCCGACCGGTTGTGTGAGCGTCATCGTGCATGAGTCCTGCGCGTTCGGCGTCCCCCCGTTGGTCGTGGTCCCTGTGCACGACTGCGATCCCAGGGTGAACGTCACCGGTGTCCCGTTCAGCGGGAGGTCACCTTCCGGGTCCCAGCCGGTGCTCACCGTCACCTGCTGACCGGCGATCGCGCTGGTCGGGCCGGCGTAGACGAGCCCGCCGCCGTCGGTGGCTCCGTAGTTGATGTTGCGTTGGTTGACGATGTTGAGCTTCCAGATGTGCGGTTCGCCGGTCGAGAGGGTGACGGCGCCGGCGTTTGGCGTCGGTCCGTCGAGCGAGGACACGGGGACAGTCAGACTCGACGCTGGAACGCCGCAGCCGCCGCAGTTGGTCGACGGCGGTGTTGCGTACAGGGTCATGCCGATCGCGGGCGCCCAGACGATGGGGACTGGGTACGGATTCGGCATCTGTACGACGAGCGTGAACGTGTACTGCTTACCGGTGATGAGGTCGCGCAGTTCAAGACGTTGAAAGGCCGACCCGTGAGGAGTCGCGTCATTCCACTGGTTGAGGAACGCTGGCGCAGTTTCGCCCTGGTCGAGGTTCTGGGGCGGCGTGAACGAGACGAAGGTGAACGCCGTTGGGCCTGCGCACAGCGCGTCAAGGTTGCCGCAGGGCGAAAACAGGCTGATTCCACCCTGCACCCTGTGCACGTCCGGGTCGACGCAGCGGACTGTGAAGGTGATCGTTTCCTGCGCGCCGCCCGGGGGAACGACGGGCGGGCTCATCGAGCGGGCGGTGTCGCAGCCGACCTGCGTCGAAGCAGGGAGCGAGGAGCCGAGGCTGAGATACATGTCGGACTGCGGGGCGAGCGAGGGCTGCGACACCGTGAACGGGAACGAGCTTGTCGAGAAGGGAGGCCCGTTGGGGAAGAAGAGCGATGGGTCGTAGCCGCTCGTGACCGAGATCGCCGGGGCCGAGACGGGATTCGGCGCGCTCTGATCATTGGCGATGTCGAAGTTCCAGAAGAGGCTGCCGTTGATGGTCGTCCCGGCCGCGATGCTGTCGGTCGCTGGGGAGGCAAAGTCGATACCGACCTGCGTGCCGACGGTCGCATCCAGGTGGGGACCGAGTGGCACCGCGCGCGCTCCGCTCCCGAGAAGTGCCGCGGCGCCGAACGCCAGACATACGACGAGCACGATCCGGATGAGCCTCTGCCGATTCATTGCCGCAGCCTTCCGTCGAGGGACAGCAACCGTGTCACCAAACGTGAGTGACTGTCAATACGTCAACACAACGGCGGGGAGTCGCTGGCTGGCCGTGTGCCAACGCGTACGCCGCGATGCTCTTGGCGGCGTAACACGTTGTCGAATCGACAACGGAAATGGGCGGTACTGGGCTCGAACCAGTGACCCCCAGCTTGTCGAGCTGGTGCTCTCCCAACTGAGCTAACCGCCCTCGGGTCTACGGGATTGTAGCGGGGAGGAACGGAGCCGGATCGATGGCCGTGCCGTCCTCGCGCAGCTCGAAGTGGAGATGCGTGCCCGTGCAGTAGCCGGTGCAGCCGGCGAGTCCCAGGAGCTGGCCCGTGTCCACCGGCTGCCCGACATGGGCGGCGATCTCCGACAGGTGCGCGTACAGGGCCTGCATCCCGCCGCCGAGGTCGACGAGCACGATGTTGCCGTATCCCTCGAAGCCGGGCGCGTACGCGACCGCCTCCACCACACCCGGCGCGGCCGCCGTCACGTCGAGCGACACGAGCGAGCCGATGTCGATCCCCGAGTGCCACTCGGCGCCGTCGTAGCCGAAGCCGCGCGTCACCGTGCCGTTCGCGGGCCACACGAGCGCGAGACCCGGCCCTCCGTCGGTATGCGCGCCCGCCGGCGCCGCACACGTCAACGCGGCCGCACAGACGGCGGCCAGCCGCAGCATCCTCCCCACACGGCAACCCTAACTCAGAAGATCTCTGGGCACCACGGGAGCGGATGCCACCCGAAGAGCGCGTCCGCGCGCGCCGCCGCGCCGTCGACGAGCTCCTCGACGCGACCCACCTCGTTCAATTGCCTGAACGGGACCGCACCGAGATACGCGGAGCCGAGCGCATCGACGTCGAGTGAGAGCTCCGCGGGCTCGTCGGTGCGCGCCGCGACGCCGCCCTCGACCTTCCAGCGGCCCTCGTTCCACGGGCACACGGCATCGCGCACGTCGAAGACGATACGGCCGTCCTGCGCGTACGCGCGACCCGACAGTGCGGCGCCGACGTCGACGAGGCGCACCCACAACCCGTCGATCATCCGGTAGCGCGCGCGGCGCGGGTTCGCGAGCAGCAGGAAGAGCGGATGGTCGGGCGGCAGCAGATCGAGCTCGAACGTCGCGGTCCAGTCGATGTCGAGCAGGAAGCGCCAGATCTCCGCCGTCGCCTGCGGCGTCGTGCCGACCGCCTCGATCACCTCCGTACGCCCGCTCGAGACGCCGGCCTCGAAGCCCATGTGCGAGCGGTAGATCGCGTACGCCTGCACCGAGCCGTCGAGCTCGAGCACGACGAGCCGCTTCGGGTTCGTCTTCTCCTCGTCCGGCATCCGCAGCCGCCGCAGCTCCCACCACGCCTTCGAGCGCGAGAACACGCCCGGACGCTGCGCCCGTAACGTCTCCCACACCGGGGGGAAGAGCTCGATCGCCTCCGCCTGCGTGACGAAGCGCACCTTGCCGCGCCGCTCGAGCGGGCGCGCGAACGCCGTCCATTCCTTCTGGATGCGCATCTCGCCGCACCACGCCGCGATGCCGTAGCCGAAGCGGCCGTAGATCGTCTCCTCGCTCGCCCACAACGCCGCGATCGGCTCGCCGCGCTCGTGGATGTCGCGCAGCTGCGCGTCCATCAGCGCGCGCAGCACGCCGCGGCGACGGTGCGTCGGATACACGCCGACCACCGTCACACCCCCGCACGGCAGCGAGCCGCCCGGCACCGAGAAGTCGAACGGGAACGCCCCCGCGCCGCCGACGATCTCGCCGTCCTCCCACGCCGCGTGCATGCGGTCGAACGGGAGCACCTGATGGAACCGCTCGAGGCGCTCCTCGTCGGCCGCCGCGCCGAAGTACTGCCCGATCGCGAAGATCGCGCGGCCGTACTCGCTCAGGTCACCCGTGGGGCGGATCTCGAAGCTCACGAACGCGCAGCCTAGATCTTCTCGAGCGGCGCGTAGTCGAGCATCAGTCGCCGCTCCGAGCCGTCACCCGCGAACCGGATCACGACGACGCCGCCCGGCTCCATCCGCGTGACGACGCCCTCGCCGAGCGTGCCGTGCCGCACCGAGTCGCCCGTCGAGAGCAACGGCACGTTCTGCACCGTCTGGATCTGGCTCTTCGCGGGCGCGCCGTAGCCGGACCACGAGGCCGGCCGCAGCCTCTCGCGCTCGATGTGCCGCTCGGGCAGCTCGTCGAGGAAGCGCGACGGCATGTTGTACGAGCGGCCGCCGTAGAGCATCCGCGACGACGCATGCATCAGCGTCAGCTTCTCCATCGCGCGCGTCATGCCGACGTACGCGAGGCGGCGCTCCTCCTCCACGCCCTGCTCCTCGATCGAGCGCGAGTGCGGGAAGATGCCCTCCTCCATGCCGATGAGGTAGACGGCGCGGTACTCGAGGCCCTTCGCGTTGTGCAGCGTCATCAGCGTGACGAGCGACGACTCACCGCGGATCGTGTCCTGGTCGGAGTAGAGCGAGACCTCCTGCAGGAACGACGAGAGCGTCGGCTCCGCGTTCTGCTCCTGCCACTCGCGGGCGAGCGAGACGAGCTCCTGCAGGTTCTCGATGCGGCCGTCGGCCTCGATCGTGCGCTCCGCCTCGAGCGCGGCGACGTAGCCGGACTGCTCGAGCACGCGCTCGATCAGCTCAGGCACCTCGAGCTCCTGCGACGCGGACATCAGCGACTGGATCGTCGTGCGGAACGACGCGACGGCCTTCTGAGGCGCGGTGCCGACGCCGGCTGCCTCCGCGCGGTCCATCGCCTCCCAGAGGGACATCTCGGCGTCGTCGGCGAACGTCATCAGGCGCGCGAGCGTCGAATCGCCGATGCCGCGGCGCGGGCGGTTCGCGATCCGCAGCAGCGACACCGCGTCGAACGGGTTGTCGATCACCTGCAGGTACGCGACGAGATCCTTCACCTCCGCCCGTTCGTAGAAGCGCGGGCCGCCGATCACCTGATACGCGATGCCCTGGCGCACGAGGATGTCCTCCAGCACGCGGCTCTGCGCGTTCGTGCGGTAGAAGACGGCGACCTCGCTGCCGGAGTAGCCCTGCTCGACGAGCATTGCGATCTCGGCAGCGACATAGCGCGCCTCGGAATGCTCGTCCTCGACCTCGACGACGCGCACGAGCTCGCCGTCGCCGAGCTCCGACCAGAGGTTCTTGTCCTTGCGCTCGCGGTTGTGGCGGATCACCGCGTTTGCGGCCTCGAGGATGTTGTTCGTCGAGCGGTAGTTCTGCTCGAGCGCGATCGTGCGCGCGCCCGGGAAGTCGCGCTCGAACTCGAGCACGTTACGAATGTCGGCGCCGCGGAACGCGTAAATCGACTGATCGGGGTCCCCGACGCTAAACACGTTCTTGTGCTTCTCCGCGAGCAGCTGCAGGAAGCGGTACTGCGCGTGGTTCGTGTCCTGGTACTCGTCGACGAGGATGTAGCGGAACGCGTTCTGCCACTTCTCGCGCGCCTCGGGGAAGCGTTCGAGCACGTCGACGGTGAGGTAGAGCATGTCGTCGAAGTCGACGGCGTTCGAGCCGAAGAGCCGCTTCTGGTAGAGCTCGTACACGTCGGCGACGGTCTGGTCGTAGAAGCTCGCGACGCGCGACGCGTACTCCGCCGGGCCGATCAGCTGGTTCTTCGCGTTCGAGATCTGCGAGTGGATGCCGCGCGGCGTGAAGCGCTTCGGATCGCGGTCGAGCGCCTCGAGGCACTGCTTCGTCAGGCGCAGCTGGTCGGCGCTGTCGTAGATCGTGAAGTTCGACTTGTAACCCAGCCGCTGCGCCTCGCGACGCAGGATGCGGCCGCACGCGGCGTGGAACGTCATCACCCAGCAGGCGCGCGCGGGCGGCCCGACGAGGTGCTCGACGCGCTCGCGCATCTCGGCGGCGGCCTTGTTCGTGAACGTGATCGCCAGGATCTCGGGCGGCTTCGCGCCGACCGCGGCGAGCAGGTGGGCGATCCGCCGCGTCAGGACGCGCGTCTTCCCGGAGCCCGCGCCGGCGATCACGAGCAGTGGCCCCTCGGTGGTCAGGACGGCCTCCCGCTGGGCCGGATTCAGGTCTTCGAGGTGCGTCTCCGGGGTCGTGGCGGCCACCCGTCGAGAATAGCGAGGCCTCTCCCCGGCTCCGGAGGCCATGGCCCTCGACCTGGGCGGGAGCCCTGGCGGCGTCGGACATGGCCCGGGGTCTGACCCCATTTCGGCGCCCGTAGAATCGCGCGATGCGCGTCGCGCTGATGATCGAGGGCCAGGAGGGCGTCACCTGGGAGCACTGGTGCGCGCTCGCAGACGCCTGCGAGGAGCACGGCGTCGAGACGCTCTTCCGCTCCGACCACTACATCTCCCAGGCCGACGAGGACGCGAACGTCGCCCACGACGCGTGGACCACGATCGCCGGGCTCGCCGCCCGCACGACGACGCTCCGCCTCGGCACGCTCGTCTCCCCCGCCACGTTCCGACTGCCTGCGCTGCTCGCGAACGCCGCCGCGACGGCCGACCACATCAGCGGCGGGCGCATCGAGCTCGGCCTCGGCGCGGGCTGGATGGAGCGCGAGCACCGTGCGTTCGGCTTCCCATTCCCCGAGACTTCCGTGCGCCTGGCGATGTTCGCGGAGCAGCTCGAGATCCTCCACCGCCTCTGGACGGAGCCGCTCGTCGACTTCCACGGCGCCCATTACACGCTCGAGGATGCGCCCGGCCTCCCGAAGCCGGTGCAGCAGCCGCACCCGCCGATCCTCGTCGGCGGCAGCGGCACGCGCGGCACCGCTGATCCTGCCGCACGCTTCGCCGACGAGTACAACACGCCGTTCGCATCCGTCGACGAGTTCGCCGCGATCCGCGCGAACGTCGTCGCCGCCTGCGAGCGCGCGGGCCGCGACCCCGAGACGATGCGGTTCTCGCTGATGACGAGCTGCGTCATCGGCGCGACGCGCGACGAGGCGCTCGACCGCGCGCGGCAGCTCTACGAGCGCCGCGCGCGGGACGAGAGCTTCGAGACCTGGCTCGCCGGGCTCTCCGAGCGCGCCCTCGTCGGCTCCGTCGACGAGGTCGCGTCACGGCTGCATGACTACGAGCGCGCCGGCTGCGGGCGCGTGATGCTGCAGCACCTCCTGCACACGGATCTCGACCCGGTCAGGCTGATCGGGGAATCACTGGCGCCGGCGGTGTCGCAGGCTCCTCGCCGCCCTGGTCGAGGCGGAACGGCGGGTACTCCGGCGTGAGGAACGTGCAGAACGCGGTCACGCGCACGGACCAGCGGTTGAACCCCATGATCAGGTCGTAGAGGCCGGCCGGATACCCCCGCCCGACCAGCAGCAGCACGCCGGCGACGAAGACGAGCACCGCGACGAAACCGGGAAACCGAGCTTCCCAGCCCGTGCCCAGCGAGCCGAACGCCATCCCGCCGCCGATGAGCCCGGCGATGACGTACTGCGGGATGCCGAGCAGCCACCAGCCGATGAGCGAGAAGCCGCGGCGGTGGTGGTCCGGATACTCGATCTCGAGCCGAGCCGGATAGTCCGCGACGTCGGCGAGCGTGAACGGCGGATACCGGTCTGTGCCGATCACGGCGGTCGCGTAGTACGACACACGCCAGCTCCACCGGAGGACGCCGACGTTGAAGTCGAAAATCCAGCGGGGATAGCGGCCGGTGAAGAGCAGCGCGACGAATGCGACGAGCGTGAGCACGGCGAACGCGATCCAGAGGAAGATCAATACGAACCAGTGCGGGATCGCGAGCAGCCACTTCACGAGCCAGAGCCAGCGGCTGAGCGGCTCTTCGAGCCGGCCTTCGACACGAACGGGATGCGCGGTCATCGCTCCTCCTCAGGACGTCTTCGGGACGAAGATCGCCTCGGCCAAGTATCGCTGCATCGGGAGAAACCACCTAACCGTCCTCCCCGCTTGCCACGATTCGCCGATGGACGAGGCGGGCACGACCAGGCTCGAAGCCTTCAGCGACGGCGTCTTCGCGATCGCGGCGACGCTCCTCGTGCTCGAGTTCACGGTCAAGGGCGTCCCCGGCCCGCGCCTCGGGCACGCGCTCGTCGAGCTCTGGCCGTCGTATCTCGCGTACGCGACGAGCTTCCTCACGATCGGCGTGATCTGGATCAACCATCACCATTGTGTGCAGACGATGGTCCGCGCCGACCGGACGCTGATGTTCCTCAACCTGCTCCTGCTGCTACCGGTCGCGTTCCTGCCGTTCCCGACGAAGCTCGTCGCGCAGTACCTCCAGCAGCCGGGTGAGCGGAGCGCCGTCTACGCGTACGACCTGACGTTCGTCGTGATGGCGACCGTCTACAACATCTGGTGGCGGTACGCGAGCACGCGACGGCGCCTGATCGGCGAGAGCGTGCCGGACTCGACCGTCCGCGCGATCACACGCGCGTTCACGCCGGGCGTGCCGATGTACGCGTTCGCGCTCCTCGTAGCCGTCTTCAGCCCGCTCGCGAGCGTCGTGCTGACCTTCGCGATCGCGGCGTTCTACCTGCCGTCGGCGGCGCTCTTCGACGAGCGCTGAAGCTCGGCCTCGAGCCACGCCGACGCCTCGCGCAGCTCGTCCGCGTCGCTCGACTTCACGACGACCTCGACGCGCGGCCCGTCCTCCGCGAACGTCGGATACGAGCCGATCAGCACGCCCGGCCAGCGCGCGCCGGCCTCGACCAGCGCGGGCGCCAGCTCGCTCTCGCGGGTCCGGTACACGCGCCGCCAGGCGCCGATCGCACTGCCGCGGCGGAACACCTCGGCGATCGCGTCGAACATCGCCTCCATCTCCGGCGGCAGGCCGGGCAGGACGTACACGTTCTCGATCGCGAAACCGGGAGCGCCGCCGAGCGGGTTGACGAGCGGTCGGCTTCCCTCCGGCAGCAGCGCCCAGCGCGCCGCGTACTCGGGGTCCCGCGTGAAGCGCGCCCGCAGGTCGGCGGCGACCTCGGGCTGCTCGACCTGCGGGACGCCGAACGCATGCGCAATCGCCTCGCGCGTGATGTCGTCGGGAGTGCCGCCGAGGCCGCCCGTGACGAGCAGGAAGTCGACGCGCGGCGCCTCGTCGCGCACGAGCTCCGCGATCTGCTCGATCTCGTCGGGAATCGCCACGAGCATCCGCACGGACACGCCGAGCGGCGCGAGCCGCTTCGCAAGCCAGGAGCCGTTCGTGTTCGGCACGTCGCCGGACACGAGCTCATTCCCGATCGTGAGGATCGACGCGGTCGCCATCTACCGCTCGATCGTACGCGCGGCGTTGAGGACGCGGACGAGCGGCACGTCCTCGTGGAAGTCGACGACACTCACACCGCAGTAGTCCTGGGCGAGCCGGAAGATCGCCTCGTCCGGCATCTCGAGCCACGCGGCGAGGCCGGCCCGGATCACGCCGCCATGCGTCACGACGACGGCGCACGCGTGCGCAGCACGGATCCGCCCGAACGCGGCGAGCGCACGAGCGCGCACGTCGGCATAGCTCTCGCCGTTCGGGAAGCGCACCGTCGTGGGAGACTCCATCCATGCCCGGTAGAGCTCCGGCTCCGCCTGCTCGATCTCCTCGTAGCGGCGGCCCTCGAAGTCGCCGAAGTCGATCTCGCGCAGGTCGTCGTCCACGAGCACGTCGAGGCCGAGTGCGGCGGCGAGCGGCTGCGCGGTCTCCTGGGCACGTCGGCGCGGGCTCGCGTAGACGGCGTCGCAGGCCGGGACCGAGAGCCGCTGCGCCTGCTCGAGCCCGGCCGGCGACAGCCCGAAGTCGAGCGTGCCGTAGCAGAGGCCGCGCGCGTCCTCCACCGGCTCCGCGTGCCGGATGAGGATCAGCCGGCTCACGTGAGCGCGACCGCCGCGACGAGGCCCGCGAGCTCGGCGAGCTCCGCGCCCGCGCCGAGGACGTCGCCGGTGACGCCGCCGAGCCACCGGCGCGCGACGACGTACACGCCGGCCGCCACCGCGACGGCCGCCGCGAGGACGACCGCGCCGTTCGCGCGCCCGACGCCGGCGCACACGATCGCCGCGATCGCGAATGCGACACCCGCGCGCGTGCGGCCGGAAGGGATGAGCGCGCGGCCGAGCCCTTCCCCCGCCCGCGCATAGGGCAGCGCCGCCGAGAGCAGCACCGGCACGAGCCGCGCGGCCGATGCGGCGCAGACCGCGAACACGAGCACGTGGCCGCGCGCCGCGAGCGTCGCGAGCGCGACGCCCTTTGCGCCGAGGTCGAGCACGAGCGCCACGGCGCCGTAGGAGCCGACCGCGTGGTCGCGCATGATCTCGAGCGCGCGCTCGCGCGTTGCCGCACCGAGCGCATCCGCCGTGTCGGCGAGCGCGTCGAGATGGAGCGCGCCCGTCACGAGCGCACCGGCGACGAGGCCGAGTGCGGCAGCGAGCGGCGCACCCAGCGGACTGCACAGCGCCGCAGTGATGCCGCCGACGGTCGCACCGACTCCTGCACCGACGAGCGGAAACCATGCGGAGCCGCGTGCCACGTCAGTCGCGTCGAGCACGGCCGCCCGCCCGACCGGCACGCGCGTGAGGAACGCGAGCGCGGCCGCGAGGCCGCGCAGCTCGGCTCTAGCGGCCTGCATCCGTGACGCCCGCGTCCGCGAACGTCGCCATCTCGTCGAGCACGGCGACCGACGCGCGCAGGAGCGGCAGCGCGAGTGCGGCGCCCGAGCCCTCGCCGAGCCGCAGCGACAGGTCGAGCAGCGGCGCGAGCCCCAACGCGTCGAGCACGAGCGCATGTCCCGGCTCCGGCGAACGGTGCGACGCGATCATCGCGTCGACCGACGCAGGACTGAGCCGCGCGGCGACGAGCGCCGCCGCGCCCGTGATGAAGCCGTCGAGGAGCACGGCAGTCCGGTTCGCGGCGCAGCCGAGCGCGACGCCGGTGAGGAAGGCGATCTCGAAGCCGCCGAGCGCGGCGAGCACGCCGAGCGGATCATGCGCGTCGACGTCGTTGACCTCGAGCGCCCTCCGGACGGTGGCGACTTTGCGCGCGACGCCCTCGTCGTCGAGGCCCGTGCCGCGCCCGCAGGCGAGCGCAGGGTCGACGCCGAGCAGCGCCGCGACGAGCGCGCTCGCCGAGGTCGTGTTCCCGATCCCCATCTCGCCGAGCGCGACGACGTCCGCGCCGGCGAGCTCGTCGGCGAGCGCCGCACCCGCGAGCACGCCGCGCTCCGCGACCTCGCGGCTCATCGCCGGTCCGACGGCGAGGTTCGAGGTTCCCGGCCCGAGCCGGACGGCGCGGACGTCCGGATGCTCGAACGGCATGGCGACCCCTGCGTCGACGACGACGAGCCGCGCGGCCGCCTGCCGCGCGAGCACGTTGATCGCCGCGCCGCCGGCCGCGAAGTTCGCGACCATCTGCCACGTCACCTCCTGCGGATACGCGGAGACCCCTTCCGCCGCCACGCCGTGGTCAGCGGCGGCCACCACGACGACCGCATCGAGCTTCGCGAGCACGAAGCCGCGGATCGACGCGAGCCTGCACCCGAGCTCCTCGAGCCGTCCGAGGCTCGCGCGCGGCTTCGTCTTGCCGTCGTAGGCGGCCTGCGCGGCGGCGTGCGCCGCTGCGTCAGCAGGCCGGATCCTGTCGAGCAGCGCCTTCACGGTGCGTCCTCGAGGCGCAGGCGCCGGCCGGCCACGACGAACCACGACTCGGCGGCGGCCTCGACCCACGACGCGTTGACCCGGCCGAGCACGTCGCGGTAGCGCCGGCCGAGCGGGCTCGCGGGCACGATGCCGAGCCCGACCTCGTTGCTCACGGCGATCGTGAGCCCGTCGCGCGCCGACGCGACCTGGGCGGCGGCAGCGCCCGCCTCCTCGATCGCCTCGTCCGTCCACGTCTCGATCACGTTCGAGACCCAGAGCGACAGGCAGTCGACGATCGCCGTCGCGCCCGCCGGGATCGCGCGGATCGCGTGCTCGAGCTCGAACGGCTCCTCGACGGTCTTCCACTCCGGGGGCCGCTCGCTGCGGTGCCGGCCGATGCGCACGGCCATCTCGTCGTCGCGCGCTTCTCCCGTCGCGACGAACACCACGGCCGCGCCGGCGCGTTCCGCGAGCTGCACCGCCAGCCGCGACTTGCCGCTCCGCGCGCCGCCGAGCAGGACGAGGACGCTCATCGGCGCAGCGGGAGCACGAACACTCCGCCCTCGTCCTCGACGACGCGCACGTTCGCGCCGTAGTACGACGCGACGTTCGGCGCGGAGAGCACCTCTGCCGCCGACCCCTCGGCGACGACCACGCCGCGGTCGAGCAGCACGAGCCGGTCGGCGTACTGCCCGGCGAGCGTCAGGTCGTGCATCGTCGAGACGACCGTGAGGTCGTCCTCGCGGAGGCCGTCGACGAGCTCGAGCACCTGCTGCTGGCGTCCGAGGTCGAGTGCGGTCGTGGGCTCGTCGAGCAGCAGGATCGGCGCCTCCTGGGCGAGCGCGCGGGCGAGCACGACGCGCTGCAGCTCGCCGCCGCTGAGCGAGCCGAGCGGCCGCTGCGCGAACTCGAGCAGGTCGAGCCGTGCGAGCGAGCGCTCGGCGGCAACGCGGTCCGACTCTCCCTCGACGCCGAAATACCCGAGATGCGGCGTCCTGCCGAGCAGCACGTACTCGGCGACGGTCAGCTCCGGCGGGGTCTCCGGGATCTGCGGCACGAACGCGCAGAGCCGCGCCATCCCCCGCCGCCCGTGCTCGCGCGCCTCGACGCCGTCGACGAGCACGCGCCCCTCGTACGGCACGAGCGCGCAGAGCGCGCGGATCGCCGTCGTCTTCCCTGCGCCGTTCGGCCCGATCAGCGAGACCCAGCTGCCGCGCTCTGCCACGAACGAGATGCCGCGAAGCGCATCCGTCGTGCCGAGGCGCACCGAGACGTCGTGGAGCTCGATCATCCGCCCGACCTCGAGCGTCGCAGCACGAGTGCGAAGAACGGCGCGCCGAAGAACGCGGTGATGACGCCGATCGGCAGCTCCTGCGGCGACATCACCGTGCGCGCGAGCACGTCCGTGAGCACGAGGAAGCTGGCACCGACCGCGAGCGACAACGGGAGCACCGCGCGGTAGCTCGTCGAGACGAGGAAGCGCACCGTGTGCGGGACGATGATCCCGACGAACCCGATGAGGCCGCTCACCGACACGGCGGCCGCCGTCCCTGCGGTCGCCGCGGCGACGACGAGCAGCCGCACGCGGGCGACGTCGATCCCGAGCGCCGCAGCCTCCTCGTCGCCGAGGCTGAGCACGTCGAGGATCCGCCGGTGCAGCACGAGCACGATCGAGCTGACGACGATGTACGGCGCGGCGACGCCGACGTCACCCCACGTCGACGTCGAGAACCCGCCGAGCAGCCAGCTGAAGACGTCGCGCAGCGTGTTCGTGTGCTGCTGCTGCACGAACGTCTGGATCGACGTCATGAACGCCGCGACCGTGACGCCGGCGAGGACGAGTGCGCCCGTCGTGCGGGCCGCCCCGACCGAACGGCCGAGCGCATACGCGCAGACGACCGCGACGGTCGCGCCGGCGAAGGCGGCGACGGGGACGATCTGGCTCGACGATCCGACCGCGCCGTACGAGATCGCGATCGTGGCGCCGAGTCCCGCGCCCGCCGCGACGCCGAGCAGATACGGGTCGGCGAGCGGGTTCCGGAACACGCCCTGGTACGCCGAGCCCGCGAGCGCGAGCATCCCGCCGACGAGACCGGCGAGCACGACGCGCGGCGCACGCAGCTGCCAGAGCACCGCCTCCTGCACGGAGCTGAGCGGCGAGTGGACGTGCAGGAAGGGCAGGTGCGAGAGCGCCGACGCGACGATCGCGCCCGGGCCGATCCGCACCGGGCCGATGCCGAGCCCGACGACGAGCGCGACGACGAGGAACGCGGCGGCGCCGAGTCCCCAGCGCCACGGGATCCCGCGGGGCCGCACGCCGACGGCGGCCCGGACGCGTGCGGCGTCGGCGATCACGCTACGACTGCCTCGCGACCTTCGCGATCGCGCGCGCGAAGTCGACGATCCGCGGGCCCCACCGCGACGCGACGCTGTCGTCGACCGCGACGACACGGTGGTGGCGGATCGCAGACACGCCCTGCCATCCGGGCCGCGCCGCAACGGACGCGGGCGTCTGCCCGCAGCAGATCGAGTCTGCGAGCACGATGATGTCGGGGCTCTCGCTGACGATGTACTCGGCCGAGAGCTTCGGGTAGCCGGTGTGCGTCGTGTCGGCCGCGTCGGCGATGTTCGTGAACCCGAAGAGCTTGTACAGCCTGCCGATGAACGTGGACGAGGTTGCCGAGTAGAGATCCGGCTCGAGCTCGTGGAAGACCTTCAGGTGCCTGCGCTGCTTCGGCACGCTGCGAATCAGCCTCGTCAGCGTCCCTTCCATGCCGTGCACGACCGCGGTGGCCTTCGCCGCGTGACCCGTCGCCTCGCCGATCTGGCGGATCTCGTCGTACGCGCCTGCGACGTTGTCCGGCGCCGGCTCGAGGAGGACGTTCACGCCGAGCTTCTGCAGCGATGCGACAAGGCCGTCGTCGCCGGACACGATCACGAGGTCGGGGTTGTACGACGCGATCGCCTCGACGTTGGGCGTGAACCCCGAGAGGGTCGTCTTCGGCGCGCTCTTCGGATAGTCGGACTGGTCGTCGACGGCGATCACCTGCGGGCCGGCGCCGACGGCGAAGAGATCCTCCGTGCTCGACGGTGACAGCGAGATGATCCGCGTCGGGCGCCTGGCGATGGTGACCGGCCCGTTCGCCGCGTGCACGGTGACGGGGAAAGCCGGAGCGGCGCTCGAGCGAGACGCTGCACCGAGTGCGGCGGCGAGGGCCGCGAGGACGATGAGGGAACGGCGTAGCAACGAATCCTCCTTCCGCGAGGGGTTCGATCTGCGCGGCGGGCGACAGGTCTTCTGACTCGGGGCGCCCTCCCCCACCGCCTTCCCGGGCCCGCAGGCCCAGTGGCGTCGTGGCGGGGAAGCGTCTCCCCTTACAGCGGCGGGACCGTCCCGGACTTGCACCGGAGTTCCCTTACCGCTCGCCGGTATTGGAGCGCGAGTCTAGCATCGTGGCCGTGCACCCTCTGGCCCTGGACCTGGACGACGTCGTCGCCGACACGCGGCCGATCTGGCGGGACTGGGTCGAGGACGCCGCGCGGCGCACCCACGTCGAGCTCGACCTGCCCGCTGACCGCACCTCGGCGGCCGCCGTGCTCGACGAGCGGCTCGGCGACTGGCGTCCGCTGCTCGACCGGTTCGCGTCCGACCGCGGGCCCGTCTACTTCCGGCCGCACGCCGGCACCGGTGCGACGCTCCGCCGCCTCGAGGCCGCGGGCACGCGGATCGGCGTCTTCACCGACGCGCCGCGGGAGCTGGCCGACCTCGCGCTCGCACACGCGGGCATCGCCCGCCGCGTCGCCGTCGTGGGGACGCTCGACGAGGTGCTGCGCGAGCTCGGCGCGGGAACCGTCGTCGTGCGCTCGCGCGCAGAGCTCGACGCGGCAGCCGCCGTCTAGGATTCGGACATGGAAAGCGAGCTCTCCGACCGGCGCTTCGAAGTCCTGCTCGAGCGGCTCGACCGCATCGGGGACGAGCTCGGGAAGATGAACAAGCGGCTCGACAACGACGAGAACTTCCTCCGCCTCACGCGCGAGCTCGCCGCGCTGAACGAGTCGCTGCAGGCGATCGCCTATGCAGCGCTCGGCCAGCAGGCGCCGCAGGTGCGGCGCGGCCGCCCGCGCTAGGGCAGGCGCCAGATGTCGAGCACGCCGCTCGTGGCGTGGTCGTTCGCGTTCCCCTCGGGAAGCGCGACGCGCCCGTCGACGACGATCGGGCTGTTCCAGTGGCCGGCGCCCGCGTCGAGGCGCGTGACGAGCGCCCCGGTCGTCGGCCTGTACACCGCGAGCCCGCCGCCCGGCCCGTAGACCCAGAGGAGGCCGCCTGCCACGACGGGGCTCGTCCCGCCCGTGCCGTTGCGCCAGGCGACGCGCAGGCGGCCGTTCTTGAAAATATACCCGGCCGTGCCGCCGTTGTCGCCCGCGAAGAGCCATGTCGACGACGAGTGCCACACGGCGGGCGCCGTGAAGAGATCGGTGCCGGACGGCGTCGGGACGGTCTGCAGCTCGCCGCCGCGGTGCGCCGCCGCGCCGCGCATCTTCGCGACGCTGAGGACGCGGATCTTGCCGTCCTTCCCTCCCTGCGCCAGGTAGCCCGCGCTCAGGATCACCGGCGAGGTCGAGCCGAGGTCGGCGTCGCTCGAGCTCAGCTGCGCGGTGTTCGAGGGCGTGTAGTTGCCGAGCAGGGTGGTCGCGCCCGGCGTCAGCCGCAGCGTCGCGTCGCCCCAGTTCGTGCGGCCGTCCCAGGGACCGTTGCCGGTCGCGACGAGCAGGTCGCCGTTCGCCGGGTCGATCACCGCGCCGGAGCGCCCCCAGATCGCGGAGTCGCTCGAGGGGCAGCTCGGCGGCGCGATCAGCGCGTGCCGGTTGCTGCAGAGCGAGTTCCAGACGTGCAGCAGCCGGCCGTGCGCCGCGTCGATCACCGCGACGTGGCCCTGATACGGCGGCGCATCGCCGTAGTAACCGCCCGTCGTCGCGATCACGTGCCCGCTCGCGAAGTTGAGCGACGCGGCGATCTTCTCGCGCGACGGCAGCTTCGTGATCGTGACGCTCCACAGCGCGCGGCCGTCGGCGACGGCGAGCTTGACGATCTGGCCGCCCGGTGTCGCGGCATAGATCGACGTGCGGCCCGGGTCGGCGACCGGCGTCGCCGTCGTGATCTGCGGGCTCCCCGCCCAGGAGGAGTAGCCCGGCGGCGTGAAGCGCCACAGCACCGCGCCGCTCGCCGCGTCGACCGCCTCGGTCTTGCCGTACGTCGTCGTGACGAAGAAGACGTCGTGCGTCCCCCCGTTCACCTGGACGCCGTGCAGGTAGATCGCGGAGGAGTCGACGGTGCCGTCGAGCTGCACCTGCTGGCGCGTCAGCGTCTTGACGTTGGCCGCGGTGATCCCGGTCGGGAAGGTCGGTGCGCTGCTGCGCGACGGCGACCAGCCGAAGCGCGTCCAGTCGTTCCCGCCTGTGGCGGCACGGCCCGAGGCCGATCCCGCCCAGAGCCCGAATGGGAGCGCGAGCGCGGCCGCGGCGACGACGAGGAAACGGTTTCTGCTCACGAAGGCTGAGACGCCGGGCACCACGAAAAGCTTGCTCGCCTAGCGGTTCAGCAAAACGCGGCGGAGCTCGTCTTCCTTGCCCGGCTCGAGGATCGCGAGCACCTGGTCGCCCGCTTCGAGCGTTGTCGAGCCGACCGCGATCTCGGCCTGCCCGTTCCGCATCACGGAGATGAGGCGCGCGCCCTCCGGCAGCTTCAGCCCCTCGACGCTCTTGCCGGCGACCGGGGAATCGCGGTCGATCTGAACCTCGACGATCTCGAGGTTCTCCTTCCGCAGCTCGAGCAGGTGGATCAGGTCGTGCTCCGGCACCTCGTGCTCGACGAGCGCCATGATGCTCGAGGTCGCGCAGATCGTCGGGGAGATCCCGAGCAGGTCGAAGTGCGCCTGGTTCCGCGGGTCGTTCACGCGCGCGATCACCTTCGGGACCATGTACTTCTCTTTTGCGAGCTGGCAGATCACCATGTTGTCCTCGTCGTCGCCCGTCAGCGCCAGCACGATGTCCGGGGGCCGCGCGATCCCTGCGCGCTCGAGCACGAACAGCTCCGTCGCGTCGCCGCGCTGGACCTGATGCTCGAACTCGTCGGCGAGCCGCTCGAACCGGTCGCGCCGCTGCTCGATCAGCGTCACCTCGGTGCCGAGGCGGAGCAGCGACCGCGCGACGTTCGCGCCGACCTTGCCGCCGCCGGCGACGATCACATACACCTAGACAACCTCCACCCGGGGTACATCGCAGGTGCGCACGGTCTCCATCAGGGCGTCGATCGCCGTCGATGTCGGGCACACGGTGCGCATGCCGCGCGCGGCGTAGAACTTCGCGCGGGCCGGGTCGAGCACGCGCACGACGACGCACTGGATGTCGAAGCGCTTCTGCGCGACCTGGCCGATCACGATGTTCGTGTTGTCGCCGTCCGTCGCGACGACGACGGCGTCGGCCTCCTCGATGCCCGCCTCGCGGAGCAGATCGGTGTCCATGCCGTGCCCGACGAGGAAGGTGCCCGGCCACGACTCGCCCAGGCGGGAGAGCGCGTCCTCGTTCTCGTCGACGACGACGACGTCCCATCCCTCCTGGTGCAGGTTCAGGGAGATCGTCGCCCCGACCCTGCCGCAACCGATGACGAGTGCCTTCATGGCCGACGCAGCGTAGCGCGGTGGGTCATACCGGGGTCTCCTCCTCGAGCGCGCCCTGCGGATACGCGACGATCAGGACCTCGGCCGACGCCTTGCGGAGGACGTGGTCGACCGTCGGCGAGAAGAACCGCGACTGCCGGCGCCATCGCGGCGCCGAGCCGAGCACGATCAGGTCCGCCCCGCTCTCCTCGGCCGCCTGGACGATCGCCTGCCCGATGCCGCGCGAGCGCAGTGTGCGGCCGACCACCTCGACACCGTTGTCCGCGCCGAGCGCACGGGCCTCCGCGAGCGACGCCGCGGCCCGCTCTTCCTGGTCGAACA
>DASYGK010000136.1:0-6163 GCA_035999905.1 Gaiellaceae bacterium
ATGGCCGCGCCGGTGAAGATGCACGAAGAGCTCGAGCTCGACGTCGAGTCGCTCGCGTTCGGAGGCAACGGCGTCGCCCGCAAGGACGGCTTCGTCGTCTTCGTGCGGCGTGGGCTGCCCGGTGACCGCGTCCGCGCTCGCGTGACGAAGGTGAAGCGCGGTTTCGCCGAGGCGATCGCGACCGACGTCCTCAGCTCGGGGCCGCAGCGGGTCGACGCACCGTGCGCGCACTACCCGACGTGCGGCGGCTGCCGCTTCCAGGATCTCGCCTACGACGCGCAGGTGGCGCAGAAGGAAGCGCAGGTGCGCGACTCGCTGCAGCGCATCGCCGGCATCGCCGCGCCGCCGCTCGAGCCGATCGTGCCGTGCGAGCCCGACGTCTTCTTCTACCGCAACAAGATGGAGTACTCGTTCGCGCCCTCCGACGACGGTCCGGTGCTCGGCCTGCACAAGGCGGGACGCTGGGACGAGGTGATCGACATCGAACGCTGCTGGCTCACGACCGACCTCGGCAACGCGATCCGCAACGCGGTACGTGACTGGGCGCGCGAGGAAGGGCTGCCCGCCTACTCGCAGGCCGACAACACCGGCTACCTGCGCCACCTGATCGTGCGCGAGGGCCGCAACACCGGCCAGGCGCTCGTGCAGCTCGTCACGGCGCCGGGCGAGAAGTTCGAGACCGGCTACTTCGTCGACGTGCTCCGCAAGTTCCCAGAGGTGCGCTCGATCCACTGGGCGGTCAACGACCGGCCCGCCGAGGTGACGAACCTGCCCGCCGATCTCCTCTGGGGCGAGCCCGCGATCGAGGAGGAGCTGTGCGGCCTCCGCTTCCGCATCAGGCCGAACGCGTTCCTGCAGACCAACACCGCGATGGCGGAGCGCCTCTACGCGCTCGCCCGCGACGCCGCGGGGCTCACCGGCAAGGAGACCGTCTGGGATCTCTACTGCGGCATCGGCACGATCGGGCTCTCACTCGCCGCCGACGCGCTCACGGTGTGGGGGATCGAGGTGTCGGAGGAGTCGGTCGCGTGCGCGCTCGAGAACGCAGAGCTGAACGAGATCACGAACGCTGCGTTCTTCGCCGGCAACGTCGGCGAGGTGGTCGACGAGCTGCTCGACCGCTCCGGCGCGCCCGACGTCGTCGTCGTCGACCCGCCGCGCGCGGGCCTCGCGGGGAAGGCGCTCAAGCGGCTCGGTGCAATCGGCGCGCCGCGCATCGTCTACGTGTCGTGCAACCCGACGACGCTCGCCGGCGACCTGAAGATCCTGCGCGAGCAGTGGGGCTACGAGCTCCTGCGCGCGACGCCGGTCGACATGTTCCCGCACACGCCCCACGTCGAGACCGTCGCGCTCTTGGAAAAGAGCGCCGCCGCGGGTTAGTCTCCTCCGGTCAATCAGGGGACACGGAGGGCACGATGCACAACGAAGCCACTCCGGTTGCGGCCCGGATCGATGCGGCGAAACTCCAGACGGACGCGAACCTGCACGTGCAGGTCGGCCCGGCGACGAAGCGGTTCCATCTCTGGCAGCAGGTGCCCGCGTGGCTGCTCGGCTTCGCGGCGATCGGCCTCGGCTTCCTCATGGTGCTGCGGGGCTACGACTCCGCCGCCGGCTGGTTCGCGGTCTCGACCGCGGTGCTGCTGTCGGTGATCGGCTCGTACCGCTCGCCGTTCGCGATCGGCGAGTCGGCGGTCAGCACCGCGCCGAGCCGCCCGAAGAAGAAGGTGACCCCGCCGCCTACCGTTTGACGCGCAGTCGCCGCCAGAGCAGGTCGCCGTTCGCGGCGAGGAAACCGAACGAGAGGAACGGCAGGGCGGGCAGCCCGTTCACGTTCGCGGCCGTCGCGACGATCACCGTGAAGGCGTACATCCCGGTCGTCGCGAGCCACGTCGCGCCGACGCGAAGGTGCCACCGGTGCGCGGCCGCGAGGAAGAGCGCGAAGAAGAGGACGTCCGGCGGGCCGAGGTATGCGGCGCCGCCGCCCGGCACGAGGAACGCGATCGCGACGGCCTTGTAGACGCTGAAGTGATGCTGCGTGATCGAGTGCGTCGGACCGCGCCACACCGAGAGGATGTCGACGAGCGGGATCACGAACGCGACGAGCACGACCCAGGAGAGCTCCTCGAACAGGCGCAGGAACGCCCAGCCCGCGAAGATCGCGGCGAAGAGCTTTGCAAGGTTCGCCTCGAGCCCCCAGCCGGCCTCGGTGAAGCCGAACGCCGCGAGTGCGAGTACCGCAGCAGCGACGATGCACCACCGGTTGCTCCAGAGCGGCAGCGCGATCAACGCGAGCAGCAGCGTCCCGGGGATGATCGCGAGCGAGACGAGGAGGACCGCGGGCCACTCGGACCACCGCGAGAGGTGCGGCGCGACGACGAACCACGTCACGACGGCGGCGCCTGCGACCGCGAACGCCGCGACGCGCCGCGATGCTAGTACGGAGGTAGCTCGGCCCACCACGTGCCGAGCGTCTTGAACGCGTTCCAGAACGCCGTCTTCGACGGCGCCTCGTCGAGCGACTCGTCGATGTCCGGCGTGACGAGCGCCTGGATCGTCGGCGTGAACCGCTGCAGCTCGCCCTGCGTCGTCGCGATCTCCGCGGCCAGCGGGAAGTGGACGCTGTTGAGGAACGCGACCGTCTGCTCGCCCATCGCGACGATCAGCTTCGGCTGCACGATGTGCAGCTCGCGTAGGAGAAAGGGGCGCGACTCGTCCTCGTCGCCAGCCGCGAACTTCACGCAGTTCGTCCCGTAGATCGCCATCGGGTCGACGCGCAGGCGCTGCAGCGACTTGAGGATCGCGTTGCCGGCACGGCCGTAGAACGCGACACCCTCTTGCAGCTCCGACGCGCGCGGCGCGTGCTTCAGCAGGAAGACGTCGGCGAGCGGATGCCCCGAGCCGACGACCGGCACGCGCGTGCCCGCGCCGGCCTGTGCGACTTCGTCACCGAGAGCGTTGATCTCGGTGATCGCTTTTTGCAGGTACTTCTCATAGATTTCGTCGGTTGCCACGGTCACAGGAGTCCCAGGGTTGGTTCGCTCCTAGCGCACCCTTTCCTTGGCTTGGGCCACCCACTTGAGGCCCTGGAGGTACGCAAGCGACTTCGGCCGACGCAAAACGTCCGCGCTTCGCAGCGAGACGAGAAACTCCTCCGGGCCGTTGAAACGCCGCATCCGCACGACGCCGGTGCCGACTCCCTGGAGCACGTGCGCGTCCGAGCCCGCGCCCGCGGTGAGGTTGTACTTGCGCGCGAAGCGAAGGGCCTCGTCGTTGTACCCCTCGAAGAGGAGACGGGCGTTGTAGACCTCGAAGATGTCGATCTCCGCGAGGTGGCGCTGCAGCGTCGCCGCGTCCGGGATCGAGTGCAGGCGGTCGAACGGATGCGGGACGTAGACGAGGCCGCCCTGCGCGCGGATCGCGTCGACGGTCTCCGCGAAGCTCATGCCGCGGGGGATCTCCTCCTTCAGGAAGAGCCCGATCACCTCGCCCTGGCCGCCGGTCTTCACCTCTTCGCCCGGGATGACGATCAGCCTGCGTCCGCGTGCGCGCTCCATCGCCTCGAGCGCGCCGCCGAGGACGTTGTGGTCGGTGATCGCGATCGCGCCGAGCCCCTCCGCCTCCGCGTGGTCGAGCAGCTCGTCGACCTCCATCGAGCAGTCGTGCGACCAGCTCGTGTGCATGTGCAGGTCGGCGAGGATCCAGTCGCGCTGCTCGAGCGGGACGGTGCGCGCGGCAGGCTTGCGGCGACGCCGCGCGATTGCGGAGTAGATCTCCTCGACGCGATCCGCCAGTGAGTCGAAGCCGTGCGCGGCGGCGGCATCGCGGCCCTCCTGTGCGCGCTGCGCGCGGAACGCGTCGTCCTCGACGAGCCGTGCCGCCTCCGCCGCGGCGAGCTCCGGCTGCAGGTCCCGTCCCGCCGGGGCGGCGACTGCGGCGCCGGCGGCCTGCGCCTCGAGCGGCAGACGCGGTACGCCGTCGAGCGCGGGGATGAAGACGGCTGCGTCGCGCAGCACGGCGGCGCGGCTCTCGGCGTCGAGCGCGGTGCGCACGTGGACGCGGCCGCGGAGCGCACGCGGCAGGGCAGGTCGCCCGCCGAGCGGGCGGGTGCGGAGGAGCACGAGCTCCCAGTCGCGCTGGGGGGCGAGCTCGCGGACGAGGGCGCGCACGAGCGGCCGCTCGGCCTGGCGCCACTCGAGCACGGCGCGCCTGCGCTTGCGCCCAGGGGCGAAGAGGGCGAGGTCGATCCCCGCGGGCACGAGCTCGTAGCGGCCGGGGAAGCGGAGCGCCGCCGCGTCCGCGGTCTCCAGGTCGGTCGCGAGGAGCGCGTCGAGCCGGGCGAGCAGGCGCTCGCGCTGTGCGCGGCCCGGCGGGTAGCCGAGCCGGTCGGGCGAGAAGAACGTCGCGGCGGCGAGGCCGGCGCCGTCGCGCAGCGCGAGATACGACAGGCTCGGGAGCCCGGGCTCGAAGCCGTGCACGATGTCGAAGCCGCCGTTCGCGAGCGCGACGGCGAGGTTCGCGCGCACGCCGACCGGGACGCCCATCCGGCTGCGGCGCGAGATCGGCACCGCGGGGCCGAGCGCGATGAAGTCCGCCTCGATCCCGCCCGCGAGCGCGCGCCGGCCGGCGGCGAGGTCGCGGGCCTTGTTCGACGGCGCGAGCACCGTCACCGAGTGCCCACGCGCGCGCAGCTCGCCCGCGAGCCCGGCGACGTGATCGTTCACGTCGTGCGGCTGCGACCAGGCGAACGGGGTTACGAGGGCGACGCGGAAAGCCATCCCTGCGTCCGAGTGTAGTAGCGTCGCCCGGGCCGTCCGATGAGCGTCCGCGATGAGATCGTGGGAGTCGCGCTGTGGGGTGTCCGCATGCAGGCGCGGATCCACTACGCGCCGGTCCGGCCGATCCCGCTCCGGCGGGGGCTCCCGTTGACGACCGACTGCTCCGGCTTCGCGACGCTCTGCTACTTCCTCGCCGGCGCGCCCGACCCGAACGGACTCGACTACATCGGCCAGGGATACACGGGGACGCTGCTCCGGCACCTGCCGCACGTCGCGCAGGACGAGATCCGGCCGGGCGACCTCGTCGTCTGGGGCCGCTACCCGGGCAGGCACTGCGCGGTCGTCGTCGAGCCGGGCGAGGATCCGCTGCTCGTCTCGCACGGCCAGGAGCGCGGCCCGGTCGAGCTCCGCTTCTCGGACGAGCAGGCCGCGCAGGCGCCACCGGTGACCTGGCTCCGCGGCGTGTCCTGAAAGGCCAGGGCCTCCGACCTGGTCGGAGGCCCTGGCTGGAAGAGCTAGGCCGCGGGGGCCGGCTCGGAGACCGCGGCGGTGCGGCGGTTCTCCTCGATGAACTTCTCGGTGAGGTTGTACGCCTCGTCGTCGACGATCTGCTGCGGCGGCGACTTCATCAGGTACGAGCTCGGGCCGACGAGCGACCCGGCGATGCCGTTGTTCAGCGCGAGCTTCGCCATGCGCACCGCGTCGATCACGATGCCGGCGGAGTTCGGCGAGTCCCACACCTCGAGCTTGAGCTCGACGTTGAGCGGCACGTCGCCGAACGCGGAGCCCTCCATGCGGATGTACGCCCACTTGCGGTCGGTGAGCCACGGCACGTAGTCCGAGGGCCCGACGTGGACGTTGCCCGCGCCGAGGTCGTAGTCGAGCATCGACGTGACCGCGTTCGTCTTCGAGATCTTCTTCGACTCGAGGCGCTCGCGCTCGAGCATGTTGAGGAAGTCGGAGTTGCCGCCGACGTTCAGCTGCATCGTCTTGTCGAGGTGCACGCCGCGCTCGCGGAAGAGCGAGGTGAGCACGCGGTGCGTGATCGTCGCGCCGACCTGCGACTTGATGTCGTCGCCGATGATCGGGACGCCGGCCTCCTGGAACCGCTTGTTCCAGTAGTCCTCGCGCGCGATGAACACGGGCATGCAGTTCACCATCGCGCAGCCCGCGGCCATGATCTGCTCGGCGTACCACTTGACTGCATCCTCCGAGCCGACCGGCAGGTAGCAGACGACGACGTCGACCTTGCGGTCCTTGAGGATGCCGACGATGTCGTCCGTCTCGCCCGGCGCCTTCTCGACGATCTCGGAGAGGTACTTGCCGATGCCGTCGAGCGTCATACCGCGGTTGACCGTGACTCCGGTCTTCGCGACGTCCGCGAACTT
>DASYGK010000139.1:0-11482 GCA_035999905.1 Gaiellaceae bacterium
TTCCCGGTACCGAGCTCGACGGCCTCGATCCCGAGGGCGGCGACCCGGTCGAGCATCTGCTCGAACGCGAGGTCCGCGAAGAGAACCGTGAAGACGCCGAGCTTCATCCCCGGCAATCGTATTCGTCCGGCTACGCGGCGACCTGCTGGGGCGGCCCGAGGACCTGGAGCAGCGCGTCGACGACCGCCGGGTCGAACTGCGAGCCGCGGCAGCTGATCAGCTCGACCCGCGCCGCGTGCATCGAGAGCGCGGAGCGGTACGAGCGGTCGGAGCACATCGCGTCGTAGGCATCGCAGCAGCAGACGATCCGGGAGATGAGGGGAATCGCATCGCCCGCGAGCCCGTCGGGATAGCCGCGGCCGTCCCAGCGCTCGTGGCAGCCGCGGACGAGCGCGCCCACCTCCGCGAGCAGGCCGCCGACGGAGCGCAGCAGCCGCTCGCCTTCGAGCGTGTGGGCGCGCATGATCGCCGCCTCGTCGGCAGAGAGCGGTTCCTGCTTGTCGATGATCGCTGCGGGGATCCTGATCTTGCCGATGTCGTGGAGCAGCGCCGTGAACTCCGCAAGCTGCACCGAGCGCGCGTCGAGCCCCATCGTCCGGCAGACCGATCCGACGAGCCCGACCACCTTGCGGCTGTGCATCCCGGTGTACGGGTTGTCCGCTTCGACGAGGTCGCCGAGGAGCAGCGCCGTCCCTCGGTAGGCGGACGAGAGCTCGAGCGCCTGGTCGAGCCGCCCTGCCCGCTCCCGCGAGAAGACGCCGATGAGCGCGAGCAGGGGCACGGGCAGGAACAGCGCCCACACGACGTCGCGCGCGGCGACCGCGCCGAGCAGGCCGATCGGCGCAAGGAGCGCGTCGATGCCGAAGGTCCAGAGCAGGGGGCGCACGAGCACGACCGGGTGCACGCGCAGCGCGAACCATTCCCGCACCGTCGAGACGACACCGTCGAAGGCGAACTGCGCCGCGAGCGCGGCGGCCACGACAGGCCATTGACGCACGACGGGACCGGGCTCGCTCCAGAACAGGAACACGAGCGCCGGGGCGAGCGAGTACGAGGCGTTCGCGACGGTGATCACGAGGCGCGGCGGCTGGCGCTCCCGCCCGACGAGGTCGGGCACCTGCGCGAGCAGCGTCGCCGCGGCGACCGCCAGCGGCACGCGTCCTACCGGCATCGTGAACAGCATCGGGACGAGCACGAGCTCGGTCGGAACGGCCACGCCGGCACCGACTTCGAAGTCGACGCGGAGCGCAACCGCGAACGCGACCACGAGCAGCGCCTGGATGAGCAGCGTCGGATGCCGGTCGGTCGGCGCGAAGGCGGCGAGCGGGATCGCAACGCCGAGGAACGCAGCCGCGAGCAGCCCGTGCGTCAGGCCCTCGCGCCGCGTCAGCGGCGAGCGCACGCGCTGGCGCGAGTCCTCGACGAGCTGCTCGGCGACGAGGTCGCTGTCAGGCGCCCCGTGCCACCGGCGGGCGAGTCGAAGCCGGGTCGTGCGAAGCGCCGGTCCCCCGATGTACGGCGACTCTCCCTTCCAGCGTTGGGTCCACGCGGCCACGGACGGCCTCAGCGCGACTGATACGGGTCGATGAAGACGTCGTCGACGGCGAACGCGGAGCCGTCTCCCACCGGCGTCAGGCGGACCTGAAACGCAACCGCACCCGAGTGTGTCGCCCGCCAGGGAACCGCGATCGGAGCCGTGACGTTCCAGCCGCCGCTCGCGGTGACCGTGCCGCCGTCCAGCACCTGGGACCCTCGGCTGTCACCGTTGACGATCAGCTCGACGTGCAGCCGTCCGTCGGGTGAGCCGAGGTTCGCGACGAAGAACCGGATCACCGGATAGAGCTTCGGCGAGCAGATCTGGACGCTTGTCGCCGAGCTCCCCGCCGGCAGAGAGAGCGAGTGGCTGTCCGACGCCCCCTCCACATGCCAGGGCTCGTTGCCGCTCTGCACGTTCGCGCCCTGGGACAGAGACCACGACGGCGCGCGCGGCTCGAACGAGCCTCCGCCCGAAAGGAGATAGTCCGTGTTGTCGCCCCATGAGCCGAACGCGGTCGACGCGGTCCCCTGGGGCTGGCAGCCGTACGCGAGCGAGACCGGTGCGGCGGTCGCCGCGACCACAGCGGCAATGCCGACGAGTGTGGCGACCGCGAGCAGCCGCCGCGCAGTTCTCGAGATCATGTCGTCCTCTCCGCAGGGCGGTCGACGCCCGACCGCACCTGCTGAGCATCCAGTGCGCTGGGGCCTTCCACATCCCCCGTTGCAGCGAAGATCGACACTCGTTCGAGGGATTCTGGCGGTGTCTGCGGCCTGGGCAACGCGGCCGCGATCGAGAGGCGCCTAGCAGATTCGAACTGCTGTACGCGGCTTTGCAGGCCGCTGCCTAACCACTCGGCCAAGGCGCCGGAGCGGCCCCATCGTAGCCGGGGCTACGTCCCGAGCACCTCGTCGAGGAACGCGGCCGCGCGGGTGAAGCAGTCGATCCGGTTCGAGAGCTTCGCGATCGCGTGGCCCTCGTCCCCGTAGACGACGAGCTCGCTCGGGATCCCTTTCTCGGTGAGCACGCGGTGGATGTGCTCCGACTCTGAGACGGGAACGCGCGGGTCGTTCGCGCCGTGCTGGATGAAGAGCGGCGCGCGGATCGCGTCGACGTGCGTCACGGGCGACGCCTCGATCAGGAAGTCCCGGTCGTGCGCCAGCGACCCGTATTCCCGCTCGCGTGCCGCCCGCCGGTAGTCCGACGTGTTCTCGAGGAAGGTGACGAGGCTCGAGATCCCGACGCCCTCGATGCCGGCAGCCCACAGCGTGGGCTGGAACGCGAGCGCAGCGAGCACCATGTAGCCGCCGTACGACCGCCCGTAGACGACGGCGCGCGAGCCGTCGATGTCAGGCTGCGCACCGAGCCACGCGTGCAGCGACGCGAGATCGCGCACCGAGTCGAGTCGCAGCCGCACGTCGTCGAGATGCTCGTAGCGCTTGCCGTAGCCCGTCGACCCGCGCACGTTCGGCGCCGCGACCGCGTAGCCGCGCTGCAGCAGGTGCTGGACGAACGGCGCCGAGCTGGCCTGGAACCAAGGCCGCCACTGCGCCTCCGGCCCTCCGTGCACGACGACGACCACCGGGAACGGCCCTTTGCCGTGCGGCCGGAAGAGAAAGACGGGAACCGACTCGCCGTCGAAGCTCTCGAAGCGGTGCAGCTCGGGCTCGACGAGTGCCGACGTGTCGACTTCGCGAGGGCTCGTCGTCACGCGCGACAGCCCGCGCGCGTCGAGGTCGTAGACATAGACGTCGAACGGCTCGGTGGGCGACGAGAACGCGAATGCGAGCTTCGACCCGTCTTTCGAGAAGACGGGGCTGTCGACGACCCCGCGCCGCGGCAGCGGAACTTCTTCGCGCAGCTCGAGCGTGTGCGGGTCGCGAAGCTCGAGGCGCGAGTAGCCGTCCTCGTTCACGCCGACGAGCACGCTGCGGCCCGCATCGTCCGCGGCGCAGTCGAGATCCCAGCGCGACTCGAGCACGGTCGTCCACGAGCGCGATGCGACGTCGTAGCGTCCGATCACGAACGTGTCGTGCTGCGCGTTCGTCGGCGCGAGGAACGCGGTCCCGTCGGGCAGCCACGCAGGCCGGCCGTACTCCGCCTCGCCTTCGTGCGGCGTCGCGTGGTGCACCTCCCCCGTCGCGAGATCGAGTAGGAACAGATCGGAGTCGCCGCTGCGGTCGCCGAGCCGCTCGGCGGCGATCCAGCGGCCGTCGGGCGAGATGCCGGCGACGTCGCACCACCCGCCGAGCTCGAACGGCCGCTCCTCCCCCGTCCGGAGGTCGCGCGCGACGATGTCGAAGTCGGTGCCGTTGCGCCTGTTCGTCGCGTACGCGAGCAGCGTGCCGTCGCGTCCGACACGCGGCGAGCCGTGGATGTAGCGCGGGTCGACGACGAGCGGCTCGGGAGCGGCGCCGGGAACGGCGTCGAGCAGGTAGAGCTGCGTGCGCTCGTTGCCCGCCTCGTCCATCTCGAGGAGGATGCGGCCGTCCGGGAGCAGCTGGCCGCCGACCGGGTCGGGGAAGTCCGTGAGCTGCTGGAGGTCGCCTCCGCCCGCAGGCACGGCGTAGAGCTGGCTCGTGCCGGGGACGTCGGAGGAGACGAGCAGCGTCGATCCGTCGTGGGAGAACGACCGCGGCGAAGCCTGTCGCATCTCGAGCAGCGCCCGCAGGTCCTCCACTGTCCGAGCGTAGCTGGAGGCCTACGCGGTGATGCCGGCGAACTGCGGGATGATCTCGTCCCCGTACGCCTTCAGCGTCTCCTCCTGGCCGTGCGTCATCAGGTAGATGTTGAACTGGTCGACGCCGACCGCCTCGAGCTCCTTCAGCTTCGTCTTGATCTGCTCCGGGTTGCCGAGCACGCAGAAGCGGTCGCAGATCTCGTCCGTGACGAACTCACCGTGCTTCGCGCCGACCCGGGAGTGCTCGTTGTAGTCGTAGAACTTCCGCGCCTGCACGTAGTCGGTGAGCGCCTTCGGGACGGAGTCGCCGTCGGCGCCGTAGCGCTCGATCAGGTCCATGACGTGGTTCGACACCATCGCGGGGAACCAGCGCACCTGCTCGCGCGCGTCGGCGAGGTCGTCGGTGACGTGGCTCGGCGCGCCGACGATGCACTTGAGCTGTGACGGGTCGCGGCCGGCCTCCTCAGCCGCCTTGCGCGCGGTGTCCATGATCCAGGTGATGATCTCGGGGTCGGCGAGCTGGATGATCACGCCGTCGCCGACGCGGCCCGCGACGGCGAGCGCCTTCGGCCCGTAGCCGGCGACCCACATCGGGATCTGCGGCAGCTCCTCGCGCACCCATTTCAGCTGGAGTTCCTTCTCGTTCCAGTGCACCTCGCGGCCGTTCATGAAGTCGCGGATCATCGCGAGGCTCCGCTCGAACTCGGCGACCTTCACCGGCTGCAGGCCGATGTAGCGCACCGCGGAGTCGCCGCGCCCGATCCCCATCACCATGCGCCCGTCGGAGAGGTCGTGCAGCGTCGCGTACGAGCTCGCGAGCACCGTCGGCTCGCGCGTGCCCGGGTTCGTGACGAAATGGCCGAGCTTGATCTTCGACGTCTCCCGCGCCGCCATCGCGAGCAGCGGGATCGACTCCTGCCAGAGCACGTGCGAGTCGTAGGTCCACGCGAACTCGAAGCCGTGCTTCTCCGCAACCTGGATCAGCTCGAGCCAGCGGCTGTGCGGCGGATCGGGCAGAACGGTGACGCCGAAGCTGAGCATCGAACCTCCAAGGTCGGGGCCATCGAGCATACCGCCTGCAAATCAGGGGTTCCAGCGGGGTGTGGCGAGCGCTGCGAGCGCCGCGAGCACGCCGAGCACGACGAACCCGATCCGGCCGTCTCCGGGCAGCGAGAACGTGAGGCCGACGAGCGGCGTGCCGACGACGATCGCGAACGCGGCCCATGCGTTGATGAAGCCGACCGCCGCGCCGGGCGCGTCGGGGCGCGCACGCGCGGTGCCGGTGAACGCCATCGCGAACGGCAGACCCGTCGCGAGCCCGATCACGGCCGCCGCGACGAAGTCCCCCCAGACCGGCAGCGGGAACGCGAGCGCAATCGCGCCCGCGCCGCCGAGCGCGAGGCTCGCGGCGACCCAGCGCGATGCGTCACGACGCCGCAGCAGCGAGCCGCCGCCCGCCCGCGTGAAGAACCCAAGCAGTAGCGTGAGGGAGCCCGCCGCGGCCGCGATCCCCTTCGACCTGCCGTGGTGCTCGAGCAGTGTGACGATCCAGTTGCCGACGATCACGCTGAACCCGAACGACATCGCGTGGATCGCGACGAACCGGTAGAGGCTCCGGTCGCGGAAGAGCCCCGCGTCGAGGTGCTCGCCCACGTGCCGCGCCGTACGTGCGGCCGCGGGCGCGACCGCGAGCACGGCCGCGCAGATGACGACGACGACGATCGCGCTGAGGTACGGCGCGCGAAACCCGACGTGCTCGGCGAGGAGCGGCACGAGTGCGAGCGCGAGCCCCGGCGAGAGGATCGAGCTGCCGCCGTAGACGCCCTGCAGGAACGGCGAGCCGCCCCGCGCGCGGATGTAGTCGCTGCCCGAGACGAAGCCGAAGCCGGTGCCGACACCGACGACGGCGCGGCCGAGAAAGCCAAGGGCAGGATGTGCTGCGGGCAGCGCAATCGCGTTCCCGAGCGCGATGAACGCGAAGCCGACGAACGCGGAGTTCCGCGCGCCGAAGCGGTCGGCGGCCCGCCCACCGGGCAGCTGCATCAGCATGTGAACGACGAACTGCGTCGTCGTGAAGAGCCCGATCGTCGCGAGGCCGACGCCGTACGCGTGCGCGAGCCGCGTCGCGACCGCGCCGATCGACGCGATGTTCCACCCGACGGCGATGCCGACGCCGACGCCGCCCGCGACGGCGCGCGCTCCGATTCCGCCGCCACGCTCCACCGGCGGGAGCGTAGTCTCTACGACCATGACGAGGCCCGAGAAGATCATCTGCGTCGGCCAGAACTACCGCGACCACCTCAACGAGATGGGCGGCGTCGAGGTCGCCGAGCCGACGCTGTTCGGCAAGTTCGCGACGGTGATCGCGGCGCCGGGCGATCTGATCGTCCTGCCGCGCGAGTCGACGCACGTCGACGCGGAGGCCGAGCTCGCAGTCGTGATCGGCAAGGCGGGTCGCCGCATCTCCCGCGAGCGGGCACTCGACCACGTCGCCGGCTACACGTGCGCGAACGACGTGAGCGCACGCGACCTCCAGTACGCCGACACGCAGTGGTTCCGCGGCAAGAACTTCGCGACGTTCTGCCCCGTCGACCTCGAGCACCTCGTGCCCGTGTCGGAGCTCGGCGACGGGCGCGGGCTGCGCGTCACGCAGAAGCTCAACGGCGAGCTGCTGCAGGACGGGAACACCGATCAGCTCATCTTCGACGTCCCGTACCTGATCGCGTTCGCGTCGAACCTCTTCACGCTCGAGCCCGGCGACCTCATCCTCACCGGCACGCCGAGCGGAGTCGGCTGGGCGCGCGACCCCAAGGTCTCGCTCCGGCCGGGAGACGTCGTCGAGGTCGAGGTCGAGCGCGTGGGCTCGCTCTCGAATCCCGTCGTCGCAGAGGCCTAGATCCTCTCGAGCACGACGACCGGGATCACGCGGTCCGTCTTCGCCTGGTACTCGTCGTAGTGCGTCCAGATCTCGTTCATCGCGCGCCACAGCCGCTCGCGCTCCTCGCCCTCGGCGTCGCGCGCACGCGCACGGAACCGGTCGCCCTTCACCTGCACGCCGACCTCCGGATGCTCGACGAGGTTGAGATACCAGTCGGGGTGGTCGGGTCGTCCGCCCTGTGACGCGACGAGCACGAGGTCGTCGCCGTCGCGGCCGAAGATCAGCGGCGTCGTGTATTCCGTGCCGCTCTTGCGGCCGGTGACCGTGAGCAGCAGCGTCGGCGAGCCCTCACGCCAGGTGTAGCCGACCTCGCCGTCGGTCTCGATGTACCGGCGGACGTGCTCCTCGCCGAAGAGATCCGCTCCACTCATGCGTATGCCTCCAGTGCCTTCGTCGTGAGCCGGTCGAGCGCCTGCACCGCGAGCTCGAGGTGCTCCTCCTTCGTGTCCTCGAGCTTCGTGTGCGAAAGACCGCGCAGGGACTGCACGAAGATCATGACCGTCGGCACGCCTGCGCGCGCCACCTCGGCTGCGTCGTGAAGCGGGCCGCTCGGCAGCCGGTGCGATGTGCCGCAGACCTCGCGGATCGCTGCGTCCGCGAGCTCGATCAGCTTCTCGTCGAAGAGGATCGGCTCGATGCTCCAGATGCGGCTCCACGCGACGTCGACGTCCTCCTCGCGCGCGAACCGCTCGCTCGCGTCCTTCGCGAGCGCGAGGAGCCGCGCGAGCGAGTCCGCACGCAGGTGCCGCTGGTCGAGGAGCTGCTCCGCCGTCTCGACGACGGACGTGACGATGCCCGGCTTGCAGACGACGCCGCCGGACGTGCAGACGGCGCCCTCCCCCACCTCGGCGGCGATCGGGCGGAGCTCGAGCGCGAGCTTCGCGGCGCCTGCAAGCGCGTCGCGCCGCTTGTCCATCGGCGTCGAGCCGGCGTGCGCGGCCTGCCCCGTCCACGTGATCTGGTGACGCTCGACGCCGAACGTGCCCAGGACGACCCCGAGCGGCAGGTCCATCGACTCGAGCACGGGACCCTGCTCGATGTGCAGCTCGAGATAGGCGACCGCGCTCTCGAGCTGCGCGCGCGCGTCGAGCGCACTGTCGAGGTCGACGCCGTGCTCGCGCAGCGCGTCGGGCAGCGCGATCCCGTTCGCGTCGTGGCGCTGCCGCAGCTCGTCCTGGTCGGCCATCGAGCCGGCGGCCGCCGACGACCCGAAGAGCGAGCGGCCGAAGCGCGCTCCCTCCTCGTCGGCCCAGTTGACGAGGCGAACGGTGAGCGGCGGCGTCCCCTCGGCGGCGACGCGGCGCAGCACCTCGACGCCGGCGAGGACGTTGAGGCAGCCGTCGAGCCAGCCGCCGTTCGGCACCGAGTCGATGTGGCCGCCGATGAGCAGCGCGCGCTCGGACGCACCGGGCAGCGTGAACCACTGGTTGCCGGCCGCGTCGATCTCCTCGCTCGCACCCGTGGCGGCGAGCTTCTCGCGCAGGAAGCCGCGTGCCGTCTCCCAGGTCTCGGTCCACGCGACGCGCTGGGCGCCGTGCTCGTCGCCCGTCAGCTCGCGGAGCTCTTTCAGCTCCGCCACGGTCCGTGCGGGATCGAGCGCCATCGCCGCGATCCTAACCGTCGCCGCGAAGCGTGATAAGAACCCATCCGTGACAGTCGCCTCGCTCAGACGCCCCGCCACGCGCGTGCTCTCGATCGTCGCGCTGATGCTCGCGCTCGTCGGGCTCTGGGAGCTCTACCGCTGGATCTGGTCGTCCGCCGGCTTCACGTGGCCGTTCGCCGTCGACTCGACGTCGATGCCGCACGTCTGGACGGTGCTGAAGGCGTTCGGGCAGCCCGCGCAGGTGAACCAGCCCGCGCTCGCGACGATCCTGTTCCACAAGGCGCTCTTCACGATGAAGGAGTCGGTCGTCGGGTTCGGCATCGGCGCCGTCGTCGGCTTCGCGCTCGGCGTGCTGCTCGTGCACTCGCGCCTGCTGCAGCGCGGCTTCCTGCCGTATCTCGTCGCGAGCCAGACGATCCCGATCCTCGCGATCGCGCCGATGGTCGTCGTCTGGGTCAACCCGAAGCTGCCTGCGTCGTTGCAGGGCTGGGGCGCCGTCGCGGTGATCGCGTCGTACCTCACGTTCTTCCCCGTGCTGATCAACACCCTGCGCGGCCTGCAGTCGGCCGACGCGCGCGCGCTCGAGCTGATGCGGACGTACGCCGCGGGCCGCTGGTCGGTGCTCTGGAAGCTGCGCGTGCCGGCGTCGCTGCCGTACGTCTTCGCGGCGCTGAAGCTCGCAGCGACCGCGAGCGTCGTCGGCGCGATCATCGGCGAGCTCCCGTCGGGCCTCCAGTCGGGCCTCGGCGGCGCGATCATCAACTTCAACCAGTACTACTCGGTCGAGCCGCAGGAGCTGTGGGCGACGAACATCGTCGCCGCGCTCGTCGGGATCATCTTCTTCCTCGTCGTCGTCGGCGCCGAGCGGATCGTCGTGCGGCGAGCGCCGGAGAACACCGCATGAGCGACAAGCAGCCCGTGGTTTCCGTCATGAACGTCACGAAGACGTTCGCGCAGGGCAACGTCACCGCGCTGCAGGACATCGAGCTCGAGCTGAAGCCCGGCGAGTTCGTCTCGCTGATCGGGCCGTCCGGCTGCGGCAAGTCGACGCTCCTCCGCATCATCGGCGACCTGGTTCCGCCGACGTCGGGCTCGGTGACGGTCAACGGGAAGCCGGCGAAGCAGGCGCGCATCGACCGCGACTACGGGATCGTGTTCCAGGACGCCGTGCTCTTCGACTGGCGCACCGTGGCGAAGAACATCGCGCTGCCGCTCGAGATGCTCGGCTGGGACAAGGAGAAGCGGAGGGCGCGCGTCGCCGAGATGCTCGAGCTGATGGAGTTGAAGGGCTTCGGCGACCACCACCCGTGGCAGCTCTCCGGCGGGATGCAGCAGCGCGCGTCGATCGCGCGTGCGTTCGCGTTCGAGCCCGCGCTCCTGCTGATGGACGAGCCGTTCGGCGCGCTCGACGAGATGACGCGCGAGCGCCTCAACCTCGAGCTGCTCTCGATCTGGCAGCGGCTGCAGTCGACGGTCGTGTTCGTGACGCACTCGATCTCCGAGGCGGTCTTCCTCTCGACGCGCGTGGTCGTGATGAGCCCGCGGCCGGGGCGGATCGCCGGGATCGTCGACATCGACCTGCCCGATCCCCGCAGCGTCGAGACGCGCGAGCAGCCGCGGTTCTTCGAGCTCGTCACCGAGGTGCGCGAGCTCCTGCGCAAGCGCGGCGAGCACCTGCTGCCCGAGGAACAGGAGCTGCTCTGACGCTCGCGCGGAAAGCCGCCGACTGGGTTCCCGCGCTCGTCGTCTTCGTGCTCGTGATCGTCGCGTGGGAGGGCGGGATCGCGCTCTTCCACGTCCAGCAGTTCCTGCTCCCGAAGCCGAGTGAGATCGTGCGCGCGTTCTGGACCGACCGCGGCACCCTGTGGCCCGCGGGCTGGTACACGTTCAAGGAGGCGCTCGGCGGCTTCGCGGTCGGCTCGACGCTCGGGATCCTCGCGGCGACGTTCGTCGGCCGCTTCAAGACGGTCGGTGCGGCGTTCATGCCGATCGCGATCGCGGCGAACGCCGTCCCGATCATCGCGTTCGCGCCGATCTTCGACGTCTGGTTCAACCCGCTCTCGCCCAAGTCGAAGATGGCGATCGCAGCGGTGCTCTGCTTCCTGCCGGTGATGGTGAACACGCTTCGAGGCCTGCAGAGCGCGAACCCCCGCCAGATCGAGCTGATGCGCTCCTACGCAGCGAGCGACCTCGAGATCTGGCGCCGCGTCCGTGTGCCGACGGCCCTCCCGTTCGTCTTCACGGCGCTCAAGGTGGCGAGCGTGCTCGCGATGATCGGCGCAATCGTCGGCGAGTACTTCGGCGGCGCGTTCACGGCGCTCGGCGTCCTGATCAACTCGGACGCCCAGATCTTCCACTTCGTCACGGCCTGGGCCGGCATCCTCCTCGCCTCGATGCTGGGCCTCGCCCTCTACGGAGCGGTCGTCGTCGCCGAGCGGGTGCTCGTGCGCTGGGCCCCCGCCACGCGGGAGGCCTGACGGACCCCTCGTAATCCGCGCCCGGGCGCGCAACAATCCAGGTCTGACACCAGGCAGTCGAAACGATCGAAAGGGGCAGTTGCATGAAGAAGTGGTCGGTCGTAGGGGCACTCATGGTCATCGCCGTGTGCGCGGCACTCGTCGCGGGCACGGCCTCGGCGTCGCCGAAGGCGGCGAAGCTGACGAAGGTCACGATCCAGCTCAAGTGGGTGCCGCAGGCGCAGTTCGCCGGCTATTACGCGGCCTCGCT
>DASYGK010000007.1:0-18922 GCA_035999905.1 Gaiellaceae bacterium
CTTCGTCTCCCGCACCGAGGAGCAGGGCACGCGCGATCCTGCGGCGTACCTCGCCGTGCCGGCGGCGATCGAGTTCCAGCGCGACCGCGCGTGGGACGAGGTGCAGGCCCGCTGCCGCGCTCTCACGCTCGACGCGCGCGCCCGGCTGTGCGCGCACCTCGGCACCGAGCCGATCGCACCCGACGACATGCTCGTGCAGATGGCGACGGTGCGCCTCCCCGCGCCGGACCCCGGCCTGAAGCGGCGCCTCTTCGACGAGCATCGCATCGAGATTCCCGTGCTGCGCGGCGACGACATGATCCGCGTCTCGGTCGCGGCGTACACGACGCCCGACGAGATCGACCGGCTGCTCGCTGCGCTCTAGCCCTCGCGCGGGAGCTTCACGCCGAGCACCGTCAGCAGGACGAGGAGCATGATCCCGCCGACCCACAGCGCGAGCACGAGCTTCGGGCGGCGGCTCTCGCGCAGCGACTGCGCCGCGACCTTCCCCCAGAGGATGAGCAGGCCGACCGCGGCGGCGACCGCGATCACGATCACCGGCGCGAGATAGACGGCCTTCTCGAGCGGCCACGCCATGATCCAGGCCGTCGCGAGGACGAGCAGTGCGATCGTGACGAAGGCTGCAGGGATCCGGAAGCGGCGCACGGGGCAAGGGTACGCTTCGACCGTGGATGCCGAGGCGAACTACGACTCCGGCGACGAGTACGTCGTCGAGTTCCTCGGCTACCGGTTCAGCTTCAACGCGGCCGACTTCGAGCAGCGCGTCACGGCAGCCGCCGTCAAGCTCGGCCTGCTGCCAGGAAACGAGCTGGACGACGACGAGACGGCCGACCTGGTCGAGCTCGTCGAGCGGGACGCCATCGAAGCGCCCCGCAGCGCGCTCGGCCGCTATCTCGTTCGCCACTGGGACGAGATCTCCCTCGTCGACGGCGAGTCGCTCGTCTACTGGCTCAAGAAGCTCGTGTTCCGCGGCGCGTGGCTCGACCACCGCGTGAAGGAGGGCAAGCTCGAGGTCGGCTGGGAGGACGAGGCGGCGGAGTTCTCCTACCGCGATCCGCACGGCGGCCGCGCGCTGCTCGAGCTGCTGCCCGCGCCGAGCTGGCGCGAGGTGCAGTACCGCCGGTGAGCGCACCGCGCTGGTACGCCGCCGCCGGCCCTGCCTACCTCGCAGCCCTGCTGGCCGTCGACACGCAGGTCGGGCTGCACGCGCAGATCGCGCTCGGTGTCGTGACGTGGCTCGTCCTCCTCGCTGCGGTCTGGCGGCTCGCGCCGATCGTTCGCGCTCAGGTGGGCGGCGTCGTCGTCTTCGCGACGATCGCAGAGGTGACCGGTTCGTTGATCTGGGGCGTCTACCGCTACCGGCTGCACAACCTGCCGCTCTTCATCCCGCCCGCGCACGGGCTCGTGTATCTGAGCGGCCTCGCCGTCGCCGCGATCGTCCGCCCACGCGCGCTCGTCACGGCCGCGGCGGTGGGATCCGTCGGCTGGGGGCTCGCGGGTGTCACGGTGCTCCCGCGCCTCGACGTGGCGGGAGCGATGTGTGTGCCGCTCCTCTGCGTCTTCCTCTGGCGTTCGCGCTTCCGCGCGACGTATGCCGGCGTGTTCCTCGTCGTCGCGGCGCTCGAGCTCTACGGGACATCGATCGGCACCTGGCGCTGGGCGAAGACGCTGCCCGGGCTTGGCATCCCGGACGGGAACCCACCGAGCGGCGTCGCGAGCGGTTACGTGTGGTTCGACGTGATGGCGCTGCTCACCGCGCCGCTGCTCGTCGCGGCCGCACGCACTATCATTCGACCGCACGGCGATGGGGCCCGCCTTCAACCGCCTATCCGGCTGATGGCTCCTACGAACAAGGGAGCCACTGCATGCCCATCGTCTTCGGCGTCGCCCTCGGCGGCGCACTCGGAGCCTCTGCCCGTTACAGCGTCGACAAGCTGATCGAACAGCGCTCGAGCGCGGTCTTCCCATGGGCCACGTTCACGATCAACGCGACCGGCAGCTTCCTCATCGGGGTGATCACGGCGGCGCTCGTCGAGCGCGCGCACCTGCCCGCGTGGCTGCGCGTCGGCCTCGTCGTCGGTGTGATCGGCGGTTACACGACGTTCTCGACGTTTGCGCAGGAGGCGCTCGAGCTCGGCGAGGTGCACCACGTCGCGGCGGCGGCCGGCTACGTCCTCGCGAGCGTCGCGGTCGGCATCGCGGCCGTGTACGCCGGGACGCTCGTCGGCCGGACGATCTAGGCGGGCGGCGGCAGCGCGAACCCGACGCCGACACGCTGCTCGGCGGCCTTGCGCAGCTCGATGCGACGGATCGAGCCGATCGGGACGATGAGCGCATCCGGATCGTCGTCTTCCGCCCTCTGGATGTAGAGCGTGATCATCCCGAACCCCGGCTGCGGGTCGATCCGCTCGAGCACGAAGCGGCCCGTGTCCATCAGCTCGATCTCGACGACCGGCTTCTCGACGCCGGCGCTCTCGGCGAAGCTCGCGATCGTGCGGAGCAGCCGCTCGACGAACGCCTCGTGCGGGCCTTCGGCGACCGGTGTCCAGATGCCGCTCAGAAGAGCTTGCTTTCCTCGGCCGCGGCGCCGACGTGTGCTCGGCCGAGCTTCGTGATCGTGCGCCCGCGCGGCGTGCGCTGAATGAAGCCGAGCTGGAGCAGGAACGGCTCGTAGACGTCCTCGATCGTGTCCGGCTCCTCACCGAGCGACGCGGCGAGCGTCGTGAGGCCGACCGGGCCGCCGTCGAACTTGCCGAGGATCGTGCCGAGGAGCGCGCGGTCGATGCGCTCGAGCCCGGCCTCGTCGACCTCGAGCAGCTCGAGCGCCTCGCGTGCGATCTCGGTCGTGATCGACCCCTGGTGGCGCACCTGGGCGACGTCGCGGACGCGCCGGAGGATCCGGTTCGCGATGCGCGGCGTCCCGCGGGATCGCCCCGCGATCTCGTCGGCCGCGTCGGCGGCGATCTGCACGCCGAGGATGCCGGCGGAGCGGTGCACGATCGCGGCGAGCTGCCCCGGCTCGTAGTAGTCGAGGCGGAACGTCATGCCGAAGCGGTCGCGGAGCGGAGAGGTCAGCAGGCCGGTGCGCGTCGTCGCGCCGACGAGCGTGAACGGCGGCAGGTCGAGCGTGAGCGTGCGCGCGGCGGCGCCCTGCCCCATCACGATGTCGAGGCGGAAGTCCTCGAGCGCCGGGTAGAGGATCTCCTCCGCGGCGCGGCTCATGCGGTGGATCTCGTCGATGAAGATGACGTCGCGCGCCTCGATCGACGTGAGGATCGCCGCGATGTCCTTGCGCTCGAGCGCGGGGCCGGCGACGGAGCGAATGCCGACGCCGAGCTCCTCGCGGAGGATGTACGCGAGGCTCGTCTTGCCGAGGCCCGGCGGCCCGACGAGCAGCACGTGGTCGAGCGCGTCGCCGCGCTCCTTCGCGGCGGTGAGTGCGATGCCGAGCTGCTCCTTGATGCGCTCCTGCCCGACGAAGTCGTCGAGGCGGCGCGGCCGGAGCGTCTGCTCCACCGCTTCCTCGTCCTCTTTCAATGCGGGCGCGAGAAACGGTGCGCTGCTCACGCGGCCCTCTGCAGCGCAAGGCGGACGCGGTCTTCCGGCGGAAGGTCGGGATCGGTGTCTGCGAGCGCGCGCTCGGCGTCGACGATCGTGTAGCCGAGCTCGACGAGCGCGTCGCGCGCGACGACGTGGAAGTCGTTCGAGCGCGCATGCGAGAGCTCGGTCACGCCGGCGCCGATCTTCTCCTTCAGCTCGAGCACGATGCGCTCGGCCGTCTTCTTGCCGATGCCGGGGATCGCCTGGAAGCGTGCCGTGTCCTCGCGTGCGATCGCACGGCGCAGATCTTCGGCGGGCGAGCCGGAGACGATCGCGAGCGCGACCTTCGGCCCGACGCCGTTCACGGTGAGGAGCATGACGAACAGCTCGCGCTCTGCGCGGTCTGCGAAGCCGTAGAGCTGCATCGTGTCCTCGCGCACGTGGAGGTATGTCTCGACGGTGACCTCCTCGGCGCCGTCGGCCTTGCGGACGGCGCTCGGCGTCGCGGCGACGAGATAGCCGACACCGCCGACGTCGAGCACGAGGCCTTCCGGCGTCGAGGCGACGGCTTTGCCACGGAGGCGCGCGATCACGTCAGCCCGCCATCTTCAGCAGCGGCGGTGCGAGGGCGTGGCAGATCGCGACGGCGAGCGCGTCGGCCGCGTGGTTCGGCGTCGGCAGCGTCTCGAGGCCGAGGATCGCCTTCACCATCCGCTGCACCTGGGCCTTGTCGGCGCGGCCGTAGCCGCAGACCGCCTGCTTCACGCGCGAGGGCGCGTACTCCGTGCACTCGATGCCGGCCAGCGCGGCCGCGACGAGCACGGCGCCGCGCGCTTGCCCGACGGAGAGCGCGATGCGGGCGTCGGCGCCGACGAACGACTCCTCGAGCGCCACCGCAGCCGGCCCGTGCTCCGTGATGAGCGCCGCCACACCGTCGAAGATGATCTTCAGTCGCAGCTCGGGACGCTCGCCGGCGGGGGTCGACCACCACCCGTGGCCGATGGCCTTGAGGCGGCCGCCGCTTTCGTGGACTATCCCGTACCCGCATGCAGCCGTCCCCGGGTCGATGCCGATAACGACTTTCACGAGGACACGTTAGGCGTCTGGTCGGACGTCCCTTCAGCCGCCCTGGGGCTCGTTCTCCGCGAGCCACGCCTTCGCGACCCGCTTCTGGGCCCGGGTGAGCCAGGCGTCGACGACGAGGTCGCGGAGCTCATCCCGGTCGACCCTGCCGAGGTCGCGGATCCGCATCAGCACGGCCGAGTAGCCGTTCCAGTGCGGTGTAGTGAAGAAGACGCCGCGGCCGTCGGCGAGCAGCAGCTCTTTCACCTCGGGGCCGTCGACGCGGAAGACGAGCACGTCGTCGAGCCGCTCCCCGGTCTCGGGGTCGACCGCGTCCGGCCGGCGGGTGCGGTGGAAGCAGAAGAACTTCCCGTGGACGAGGTAGGTCGGCCGGCCGTCGTCGGCGACCGCCTTCGTGACCTGCGGCAGCGCGAGCGCGAGCGCATCGAGATCGGCCATCGTCGCCATGCCCGAAACTCTGCCACGAGCACCGGCGCCGCCTCTTAAGAGTGACTGTCACCGTTAAGGCGAGCGTCACGACTTGCCGGCGAATCCCTCGAGGTGCCGCCTCCTCAACGGTGACTGTCACCGTTGAGGGAAGCATCACAACTAGCCGGCGACGGCCTCCAGCACCCGCTCCGGGATGTCGAAGTTCGCGAAGACCTCCTGGACGTCGTCGTTGTCCTCGAGCTGGTCGATCAGGCGGAGGATCTTCTTCGCGTCGTTCTCGTCGGCGACCTCGACCGTCGTCTTCGGGATCATCGTCAGCTCGGCCGAATCGACCGCGAAGCCCGCAGCCTCGACCGCCTCCCGCACGGCGCTGAGGTTCTCGAGTGCCGTCGTGATCTGGAAGCTCGACCCGTCGAGCTCGACATCCTCGGCGCCGCCCTCCGCGGCTGCCAGCGTGAGCTCGTCCTCGTCCACGCCTTTCGCATCGACGAGCACCAGGCCGCGCCGCTCGAACAGCCACGCGACCGCGCCCGAGCCGCCGAGGTTCCCGTCGTTCTTCGCGAACGTGTGCCGCACGTCCGAGGCGGTGCGGTTGCGGTTGTCCGTCAGCGCCTCGACGATCACCGCGACGCCGCTCGGCCCGTAGCCCTCGTATACGACCGTCTCGAAGTCCGACGCGTCGGCGTCGGCGCCGGAGCCCTTCGCGATCGCGCGATCGATGTTGTCCTTCGGCATGGAGTACGACTTCGCCTTCTCGATCGCGTTCTGCAGCGCGAGGTTGCCCGACGGGTCTCCCCCGCCCTCCTTCGCCGCGACGATGATCGCGCGCGAGAGCTTCGAGAACAGCTTCCCGCGCTTCGCGTCGGCCGCGCCCTTCTTGTGCTTGATCGACGACCACTTGCTATGCCCGGACACTCGACGCCTCCCGTACCTGGTTGAGAAAGAGCTCGTGCACCCGCGTGTCGTCGGTCAGCTCCGGATGGAACGCAGCGACGAGGAACCTGCCCTCGCGCGCGAGCACAGGATGACCGTCGACCTCCGCGAGCACCTCGACGCCCGGCCCCGCCTCCTCGATCCACGGCGCCCGGATGAAGACGGCGCGCACCGGCTCGTCGCCGTGACCGACGTCGAGATCCGTCTCGAAGCTCGCAACCTGACGGCCGAACGCGTTCCGCTTCGTCGTGATGTCGACGAGCCCGAGATGGTCGCGGTCGAGCAGGATCATCCCCGCGCACGTGCCGAAGATCGGCGCCTCGAACCGCTGTAGCGCCTCATCGAGGCCGTAGAGGCGCATGAGCCGCGTGATCGCGGTCGACTCGCCGCCCGGCACGATCAGCCCGTCGAGCCCGTCGAGCTGCTCCGGCAGGCGCACTTCGACCGGCTCGGCGCCGAGACGCCGCAGCACGGCCACGTGCTCGCGGAAGTTCCCCTGCACGGCAAGGACACCGATTCGAAGCGGCTGCTGCTCCACAGCACCGATTGTAGAGACGCCTACTCGGCAGGCAGCGGCCCCGCCGGATGCCGACGGCGCACGTACAGGCCGAGCGCGACGAGGAGGAAGCCGACGAACGCGAAGACGAGCGACGGCACCCAGCCGCGGAACGTGCTGACGACGGCAGGCGTCAGCGAGAGCTTCCCGCTCGCCCACTCCGCGCTGAAGTGGGTCGCGGCGGCGAAGAACCCGAAGGTCCCGAACACGGCCCAGCTGGAACGGTGGGTCGCCCCGCCGAGCAGGATGTAGAGGAGGCTTGCGACGCACACGAGCGACCATTGTGTGTCGCCCGCGTGCCACCAGTAGAGGAGGCTGCCGCCGATCAGCGCGCCCGCTGCGAAGTGGAGCCAGAAGGCGGACGGCTTGTCGCTCACGCTGCCGGCCGCGAGGTACGCGAGCCCGACGACGAGCGTCACGACCGCCGACCAGCTGCCGCCGCCCGAGATGAGGTCGGTGACGAACAGCCACCCGACGAAGACCGAGATCGACGCGATGAGCGGGAACCGGAAGCGGCGCATGTCGTCGATCGCGGCCACGAGGATGAGCAGCTCGAGCGACAGCCGTGCGACCGAGAAGCCCGCGAACCCTCCGCCGGCCGTTGCGCTCCCGTGCAGCCACCCGAACCACGACCAGAGCGCGGCGACGAACACCGCCCACGCGATCACCGACGTGAAGGCGAAGACCCCGGCCACTGTCCAGCGGTCACGCAGCCGGAACGCGTGCGCCAGGCCGTAGAGCACGACGAGGATGAGGAACGACCAGCCCGCGTACGCCGCCGCCCCGTACTGCGTCGAGAGATACGCGAGCGCGCCGAGCGCCGCGAAGAGCACGGTCAGGCCTCCGGCGTACACGAGGTACGACGCCGTCGTCCAGCGCGGCTTGCGCATCACGTCCACTGGGAGGTAATCGTCGTCCTGGCATCGGACGGAGGAGGGCGGAAGCGAGTCGCGCTGCTGGGCTCGCTCGGTCGCAACGGGTTGCGACCGAGCGGAGGAGGAGGGCAGAAGAAAGTCGCGCTGCTGGGCTCGCTTCGCTCGCTCGCTCGGTCGCAACGGATTGCGACCGAGCGGAGGCGGAAGCGAGGGCTGCGCCCTCGCCGTTCTTACCAGCCGCGCGTCTCGAGCAGCTGGCTCGGATCGAGCGTCGCCGTCGAGATGCCGACCATCGGCTCGCCGAGCCCCGCGGACACGCGCGCGAGGATCTCCGCGTCCTGGTAGTGCGTCGTCGCCTCGACGATCGCCTTCGCGCGCAGCTCGGGATCGCCGGACTTGAAGATGCCGGAGCCGACGAAGACGCCGTCGGCGCCGAGCTGCATGCAGAGCGCCGCGTCGGCGGGCGTCGCGATGCCGCCGGCCGTGAACGTGACGACCGGAAGCTTGCCGTGCTCGGCGACCCAGCGCACGAGGTCGTACGGCGCCTGGAGGTTCTTCGCCTCCGTGTAGAGCTCTTCCTCGGCGAGCGTGCCGAGGCGGCGGATGTGACCGAACACCGAGCGCATGTGCGTGACGGCATTGACGACGTCGCCGGTGCCGGCCTCGCCCTTCGTGCGGATCATCGCCGCGCCCTCCGCGATGCGCCGGAGCGCCTCGCCGAGATTCGTCGCGCCGCACACGAACGGGACGGTGAACTTCCACTTGTCGACGTGATGCGCGACGTCCGCCGGCGTGAGCACCTCGGACTCGTCGATGTAGTCGATCTCGAGCGCCTGGAGGATCTGCGCCTCGGCGAAGTGGCCGATGCGGCATTTCGCCATCACCGGGATCGTGACCGCGTCCTGGATGCCGCGGATCATCTCGGGGTCGGACATGCGCGCGACGCCTCCGTCGCGGCGGATATCGGCAGGGACGCGCTCGAGCGCCATCACGGCGACCGCGCCTGCCGCTTCGGCGACCTTTGCCTGCTCGGCGTCGACCACGTCCATGATCACCCCGCCCTTGAGCATCTCGGCGAGGCCGCTCTTCACGCGCATCGTCCCGTATTCGGCCATGCCGGAGATTCTACGGATGAAGGCAGCCCTCGGCATCGGCAAGCTGCGCCGCCGACGGCGAGGTCGTCCAGACGAGCACCGCGTTCCGCTGCGCCTCCATGATGTCGCTCATGTGCGGGCGGAGGCTCGCCGGCGCGTGGTTCTTGAAGGCCGTCTCGGTACCGGGCGCGGAGGCCTCGTCGGCCGCGAACGCGATCGTGAGCACGTTGCCGTCGCTCGCCGTCGCCCGCAGGCCGCCGTTCTCCGCGAACCCAGCGATGAAGCCGATCTTCGCCGGATCGGTCGTCACCTTCGTGAAGCCGTGCTTCGTGAGACAGGCGGCGCTGCCGGTCGCCGTGTACGGCTTCGCGCTGCGTGCGCCGCAGCCCGCCGCCACGAGGGCGACGACCGCAAGCACGGCGATCAAGAGCGTCCCCCGGTTCACGTGACGACTGTAGCCGCACCGTCTGACGACTCGATGGAAGAATCGCCCTCGTGGATCCCTGGTCGAGAGAGCCCGCAGGCCGCTTCGACGAGCTCTCGCTCGAGAGCGCGGCGCTGCGCGGGAACGCGCTGGGAGACCCGCACGTGCGGCCGCTCTGGGTCTACGTCCCTCCGGTCTACGACTCGGAGCCCGGCCGGCGCTTCCCGTCCATCTACCTGATCCAGGGCCACACCGGGCAGATCGACATGTGGCGCAACCGCTCCGCATTCCGGCCGAACGTGCCGGAGCTCGTCGACCGGCTCTTCGCCGAGGAGGATTGCCCGCCCGCGCTCGTCGTCTTCGTCGACGCGTGGACGTCGTACGGCGGCTCGCAGTTCCTCGACTCGCCGGCCGTCGGGAACTACCACACGTATCTCTGCGACGAGGTCGTTCCATTCGTCGACGAGCGGTACCGCACGCTCGCCGCTGCGGCGCACCGCGGGATCACGGGCAAGTCGAGCGGCGGCTACGGCGCGATGGTGACGCCGATGCTCCGTCCTGACGTCTTCGGCGGCCTCGCCACGCACGCGGGCGACGCGCTCTTCGAGTCGTGCTACCTGCCGGAGTTCCGCGACACGGTGCGTGCCCTGCGCGACGGCTACGACGGCTCGTTCGACGCATTCTGGGAGGACTTCCGCGCACGTCCGGCATTCACGAAGGGGACGGACTTCCCGCTGCTCAATACCTACGCGATGGCGGCGTGCTACTCCGCGAACGCCGACGGCTCGGTCGACCTGCCCTTCGACCCCGACACGAGCGAGCTGCGGCCGGACGTCTGGGAGCGCTGGCTCGCCTGGGACCCCGTGCGCATGGCGGCGACGCACGCCGATGCGCTACGCGGCCTGCGCGCGATCTACGTCGACTCGGGCAAGCGCGACCAGTTCTTCCTCGATGTCGGTGCCGAGGCGTTCCGCCGCGCGCTCGAGGCGATCGGCGTCACCGAAGTCTTCTTCGAGCTCTTCGACGGGACGCACAGCTCGATCGAGTACCGCTATCCGCTCGCGCTGCGGTATCTCGCCGAGCGCCTTCAGTAGCGGTCGGCGCCGATGTACTGCGCGTTTCGGGGCCGCGGCAGCTCGCCGCGCGCGAGACCGCCCTCGACCTGCGCGAGAACCTGGCCGCGATGCTCGCGGGTCGTGCGCCACGTGTACGAGGAGCGGAACGGCGCGAAGCTCAACGCCTCGATCGTCCACACGTCCGACTGCAGCGCACGCAACGCGCCGGCGACGAAGCGGCCGAGCCGGCGCAGCCGCCGGAACCGGCCGGTCGCACGGCCGGGGACGGCGATCCGGTACGCGTAGATCTCCCACTCGCGTCCGCCCGGGTCGTGGACGCGCGCGCTCGGCCTGAACACGCTCACGAGTAGATTGTCGCCGCATGAAGGGGCTCGAGGGCAAGCGCGTCGTCGTGACGGGCGGGACGAGCGGGATCGGCGAGGCGACGAGCCGCCGCTTCGCCGCCGAGGGCTCGCACGTCGTCGCGCTCGCAATCGGCGAGAACGAGGTCGCGACGGCCGTCGAGCGCATCCCCGGGCTCACGGCCGCGCTGCGGTGCGACGTCGCCGACGCGCAGCAGGTCGCAGACGCGTTCGCGCAGGTCGACGCTCAGCTCGGCGGCATCGACGTGCTCGTCGCGAATGCCGGCATCTCGATCCGCAAGCCGTTCCTCGAGATCGACGCGGCCGACTGGCAGCGCGTGCTCGACGTGAACCTGACGGGCGTCTTCCACTGCGCGCAGCAGGCTGCGCGGCGGATGCACGACGGCGACGGCGGCGTGATCCTCATGACTGCGTCGACGAACGGGCTCACCGGCCACGAGCACTACGCGGACTACAACGCGTCGAAGGCCGGCGTGATCCTGCTCGCACGCACGATGGCGCGCGAGCTCGCGCCGACGGTGCGCGTGAACGCGGTCTGCCCGGGCTACGTCCTGACGCCGATGCAGGAGGCGGAGTACTCGCCGGAAATGCTCGCGGAGGTGAACGCGTCGATCCCGCTCGGCCGTCACGCGGCGCCCGAGGAGATCGCGTCGCTCTACGCGTTTCTCGCGAGCGACGAGGGCGCGTACTTCACCGGCGCCGTGATCTCGATCGACGGCGGCGAGACGGCCTAGGCCGTCTTCAGCCCGACGGGGCAGGCGACGCCGGTGCCGCCGAGGCCGCAGTAGCCGTTCGGCACCTTCGCGAGGTATTGCTGGTGGTAGTCCTCGGCGTAGTAGAACGGGCCTGCCTCGGCGAGCTCGGTCGAGATCTCGCCGTAGCCGGCGCGCGCGAGCTCCTGCTGGTACGCGTCACGCGACGCCTCGGCGACCGCGCGCTGCGCGTCGCTCGTCCAGTAGATCGCCGAGCGGTACTGCGTACCGACGTCGTTGCCCTGCCGCATGCCCTGGGTCGGGTCGTGCCCCTCCCAGAAGAGCCGGAGGATCTCGTCGTAGCTCACCTGCGCCGGGTCGAAGACGACGAGCACCGCCTCGGTGTGCCCGGTGCGGCCGCTGCAGGTCTCCTCGTAGGTCGGGTTCGGCGTGAAGCCGCCCGCGTAGCCGACGGCGGTGGTGTAGACCCCGGGCGCGCCCCAGAAGACGCGTTCGGCCCCCCAGAAGCAGCCCATCCCGACGATCGCCCGCTCGAGGCCCACGGGGAACGGCGGCTCGAGCGGCGTGCCGAGCACCTCGTGCCGCGCGGGCACGGGCATCGGGGCGTCGCGGCCGGGGAGCGCGTCCGCGGCCGTGACCTGGTCGGTGGGCCTGCCGAAGAGGTGCATGGCTCGAAGAGTACGGACCGGCGCCGTTTACAGAGATTTTACTCTTTGCAACCCGTACCTAACCGCGGTCGACGGGCGTTTCCGTCCAATAACTGACCGAACTGGAGGGGCTTGCCACCCCTTGGCACGCATTTCCAGCTCGAAGGAAGGTGGAACGTTGAGACAGCAACGCTTCCTGACGGCTGCGGCGGCAGCTGCCGTCCTCACGGCGGTTGCCGGAGCCGGGCCTGCCTGGTCGGACGGCGGCAATCTCGCCGCCGGTTCCGCGGGCACGGTGCAGGTCGGCTCCACCGGAAGTTCCCCGACCGTGACGGCGGACACGGCAATCGGCTCCATCGCACTGACCGCGCCGCTCACCGTGTCGGGCAGCGGTGGCAACACCTCCAGCGGCTCGATCGGCTCCGCCCAGGTGGGCGGCGGCAACGACGCCAGGCGCTCGGCCGGCACCGTGCAGGTCGCCTCGACGCACGGGGCCCCGTCGGCGCACGCGGCGACGCAGCTCGTCGCCGTGGACGCATCCTCGCCGGTGGCGGTCCCGGGCGAAGGATCGAATACGGCGACCGGCTCGCTCGTGACCGTGCAGGCAGGCGGCGGCCACGAGGCGAACGGCTCGGTCGCGCAGGTGAAGGCAGAGCAGGCGAGCGCCGAGCCGCAGGTGGCGGTCTCCGGTCTCGGCGACGGCGCACTCGTACAGCTCGGGCCGGCCGGACAGCCGCCCGCGTTCATGCTGCAGCTCGCCCCGCCGACGCTCACGCAGCGGCTCGGGGCCAATGTGAAAGACGACGTCACGTACGACCTGAGCAGCCTGACGGCGCAGGCGAACGCCGTCGGCGTCGGGCCGGACGTGTATCTCGCACTCGACCCGATCCTCTCGCTCGCGATCGGGGGCTGGATCGGCACCGGGCCGAACGCGGGCAACAGCGCCGTGAGCTCGCTCGGCACGGGGCAGGTCGGTTCGGTCGCCGTCGGCCCGACGGTCGCGCTCGACGCGCCCGCGGCCGAGTCGAGCGTCATGCTCGGCGGCTCGAGCGGCGTCGACGGCGTCGGCTCGAACCTCGCCGGCACCTCGCTCGGCACCGCGCAGGCGGGCGGCGGGAACACCGCGGACGGCTCGGCCGGCACCGCGCAGATCGGCGGGGTCGCGCTCGGGCAGACGCTCGCCGCGGCGACGCCGTTCGGCACCGTCGCACTCGGCACCGGCAGCGGCATCGCCGGCGGCTCGAACTCCGCAGCCGGCTCGCTCGGCACCGTCCAGATCGGCGGCGGCAACAACGCCGACGGCTCGGCCGGCACCGCACAGGTCGGAGCGACGACGCTCGCACCGTTCGCGTCCCTGACCGGAACGCCGCTCGGCGATGTGACCGTCGGCGGCTCGAGCGGCATCGCCGGCAGCGGCAACGACGCGACCGGCTCGCTCGGATCCGTCCAGGTCGGCGGCGGCAACACGTCGACCGGCTCGGGCGGCACGACGCAGTCGAGCGGCATCGCCGTCGGGCCGACGGTCTCGACGTCCGGCACGCCCGCCGGCGGCGCCTCGACAGGCTCGCCGACGAACGTCGGGCAGGGCAGCGGGAACACCGCCGCGAGCTCGCTCGGCACCGCGCAGGTCGGCGGCGGCAACACCGCCACCGGCTCCGCCGGCACGGCGCAGGTCGGCTCGGCGCAGCCGCAGGGCCGGGTGCTCTCGAGCACGCCGATCACGCCGCTCCCGGCCAACCGGACGCCGGCAACCGCCGCCGCACCGGCGACGACACCCGTGACGCCGGCGACCGCGGTGAGCACCGTCGGCGGCGCGGCGAAGAAGCCGTCCGCAAGCGGCGTGCTCCACACGCCGTCGAAGACGCTGACCGGGCAGCGCACCACCGGCACGCTGCCGTTCACCGGGCTCGACCTGCTCTACGCGGTCCTGCTCGGCACCATCCTCACCGCCGCGGGCCTGCGCCTTCGCGCGCACGCGCGGCACTAGTCGAACGCGGGCGGACGGGGCGGTCACAGCGGCCGCTCCGTCCGCCCCCGACCCGAAGGAGGCACGACACCATGCGCTACGCGATCGCCAACTCGACCCCGAGGATCGGCACGAGCCGTCTCCTCGCGATCTATCTCATCGTCGGCGGCATCGTCGCCGCGACGCACAACTACTGGTCGCACCTGCACACGCTCCGCGGCTGGGGCTCCGCGTTGCTTTCGACCGTGCTGTGGCCTCTGATCCTCGTCGGGATCAACCTGCACGTGCACTAGGTGGGCCCGCTTGGATTCGAACCAAGGACCAAGGGATTATGAGTCCCCTGCTCTAACCAGCTGAGCTACGGGCCCGCTCGACGCCAGCCTAACCCGGCATCAGGTTCTGCTGAAAAAGCCGGTTCTCCGGTTGACCCGGGGCGTGCGTGCCGCACAATAGGGCCGTCCCGGTCGGCGCCAGAGCGAGGTGAGTCGAGGTGAAGGTCTTCCAGCACGAGAAGCAGCTCCGCACCGCAGGAGGCCTGACGGTGACCGACATCACCGACGAGGTGCAGGCGGCGGTGCGCGAGAGCGGCATCGCGGAGGGCATCGCCTGCGTCTATTCGCCGCACACGACGTGCTGCGTGCGCGTCAACGAGTTCGAGAACGGGTTCCTCGAGGACTTCGCCGAGCTGCTCCGCCGGCTCGTGCCGACCGAGAGCTACTACGCGCACGACGACTGGGACCGCCGCACCGAGAACATCTGCCCCGAGGACATGGACCAGGGCAACGGCCACTCGCACTGCATGGCGATGCTGCTCGGCACCGCCGGCGAGTCGGTCCCCGTGCGCGACGGCGAGCTGCAGCTCGGGACGTGGCAGCGCGTGCTCTTCATCGAGCTGGACCGCGAGCGCGACCGGCGCTGGCTCGTCCAGGTCGTCGGCAACGAGTAGCGCTACTCGGGCGTGACGTAGGCGGCGGTCAGGCCGCCGTCGACGAGGAACGTCGACGCGTTCACGTACGACGACTCGTCACTCGCGAGGAAGAGCGCGGCGTTCACGATCTCGCGCGGCTTCGCCATCCGCCCCATCGGCACGTGGACGAGGCGGCGTTCCGCGGCGCCGGGCGTCTCGCTCCAGATGCGCAGCAGCAGCGGCGTCTCGACCGGGCCGGGACAGAGCGCGTTCACGCGCACGCCCTGCCGCGCGAACTGCACGCCGAGCTCCTTGCTCATCGACAGCACCGCGCCCTTCGACGCGGTGTACGAGATCTGCGACGTCGCGGCACCGACGACGGCGACGAACGATGCGACGTTGATCACCGAGCCGCCTCCGCGCTCGAGCAGATACGGGATGCCGTACTTGCAGCAGAGGAAGACGCCGCGGGTGTTGATCGCCTGCACGCGCTCCCACGCGTCGAGCCCCGTCTCGAGGATCGAGTCGTCGTCCGCAGGCGAGATCCCCGCGTTGTTGTAGAGGACGTCGATGCCGCCGTACTCCTGCTTCGCGGCCGCGAACATCGCCTGCACCGATGCCTCGTCGGCGACGTCGACCTGCACCGCGAGCCCGCCGACCTTCGCCGCGACGTCGTTCGCCGCGTCGCCGTTGACGTCGGCGACGACGACCTTCGCGCCCTCCTCCGTGAAGAGCTCGGCCGCGTCGGCGCCCATGCCGCCGCCCGCGCCGGTGATCACGCACACCTTGTTCTCGAGCCGGTTCATTCGGTGGAGTAGTACACGTTCTTGACCTCGCTGTAGCCGGCAAGCGCATGCATGCCGAGCTCGCGGCCGAACCCGCTCTGCTTGAAGCCGCCGAACGGCGTCGACGGGCGCACGGAGCTGTTCGAGTTGATCGAGAGCACGCCGGTGTCGATCGCGCGCGCGACACGCAGCGCGCGGCCGCCGTCGCGCGTCCAGATCGAGCCGGAGAGCCCGTACGCGGACGCATTCGCGATGCGCACGGCGTCGGCCTCGTCGTCGAACGGGATCAGCGCCGCGACCGGGCCGAAGACCTCGTCGCGCGCGATCCGGTCGTCGGGGCCCGCCTCGACGAGCGTCGCGGGGTACCAGAACCCCTTGCCCGACGGCGCGTCGCCGCGGAAGAGCGGCTCGCCCTCGACGAACGACGCGACCGTCTCGCGATGCGCCGCGGAGATGAGCGGCCCCATCTCGGTCGACTCGTCCTCGGGATCGCCGACCCTGAGGTTGCGCGTCGACTCGATCAAGAGCTCGGCGAAGCGGTCGTACGCACTCCGCTCGACGAGAATGCGTGAGCGCGCGCAGCAGTCCTGGCCCGCGTTGTCGAACACCGCGTACGGCGCCGCCGCGGCGGCCTTCTCGAGATCGGCGTCGGCGAAGATCAGGTTCGCGGACTTGCCACCGAGCTCGAGCGTCACGCGCTTGATCGTCCCGGCCGCGCCGCGCATCACCTGCTGCCCCACTTCGGTCGAGCCGGTGAAGCCGATCTTCGCGACGTCGGGATGCTCGATCAGCCGCTGTCCGACGACCGAGCCCTTGCCGACGACGATGTTCACGACACCTTCGGGGATGCCGGCCTCGAGCGCGAGCTCGCCGAGCCGCAGCGTCGAGAGCGGCGTCAGCTCCGCCGGCTTCAGCACGACGGTGTTGCCGCACGCCAGCGCCGGCCCGAGCTTCCACGACGCGATGTTCAGCGGGAAGTTCCACGGCGTGATCATCCCGACGACGCCGAGCGGCTCGCGGAACGTCATGTCGATTCCGCCCGCGACGGGAATCGTCTCGCCGTGATGCTTGTCGACCGCGCCCGCGTAGAAGTGGAAGACCTGCGCGACCATGCCGACCTCGCCGCGCGCGCCGGCGATCGGCTTGCCGACGTTGCGCGACTCGATCCGCGACAGCTCCTCGTGGTGCTCCTCGACGAGCGTCGCGAGACGCCGCAGCAGACGCGCGCGGTCGGCCGGTGCGACCGCACGCCACGCCGGGAACGCCGCCTTCGCGCGTGCGACCGCGGCGTCGGTCTCCTCGACGCCGGCCGGCTCGAGCTCGGCGATCGTCTCCTCGGTCGCCGGGTTGACGACCGCGGTCATCCGCGCCGCTCTGCGCGGTAGGCGCGTGCCTCGGCGACGAGCGCCTCGAAGAGCTTCAGGTCCTCGCCGGCCTCCGGATGCCAGAGCACGCCGAGCGTGAACCGCCGCTCCGGATCCTCGATCGCCTCGACCGTGCCGTCGTCGGCCCACGCGACCTCGCGCAGCCCGTCGCCGAGCCTGCCGGCGCCCTGATGATGGCTCGACATCACGGGCGCGCGCTCGCCGAGCAGCGAGCCGAGCTTCGAGCCGTCGTCGATGCGGACGGGATGCTCCGAGAACGTTCCCGGCGCCTCACGGTGGCGCTCGTCGCCGACGACGTCGGGGAGGTGCTGCACGAGATCGCCGCCGCGCGCGACGTTCAGCACCTGGAAGCCGCGGCAGACCGCGAGCACCGGCATGTCGCGCGCAAGCGCCGCCTGCAGCAGCGCGAGCTCGGCACGGTCGCGCTCGGGACGCAGCCCGTTCGTCGCCGGGTGCGCGTCGGCGCCGTAGGTCTCCGGGTCGAGGTCGGCGCCGCCGGACAGGAGCAGCCCGTCGAGCGCGTCGAGCGTCTCCTCCACCCCGTCGTCGCTCGGCGGCACGAGCAGCGGGCGCGCGCCTGCGCGCTCGACCGCCTGCACGTACGCGAAGGGAATGAGCGCCGCGTCGAGCGACCACGCGCCCCACTTCGCAGGCTCGACGTACGTCGTGATGCCGACGACCGGCTTACCCACGCTCGAACATCCGCTCCCGCTCGTAGCCCGTGACGACCTTGTCGAAGAGCTCCTGCTCGGTGCGCCCGTAGTTGAGGTAGTGGTCGACGACCTCGTCGCCGAGCAGCGTGCGCGCGACGGTGCCCTGCTCGAGCGCCGCGACCGCGTCGCGCAGCGCATGCGGGAACCGCTGCGCGTCGGAGATGTACGCGTTGCCCTCGAGCGCAGGGCCGAGCTCGAGGCGCTGCTCGATCCCGTACAGCCCCGACGCGAGCAGCGCCGCGAACGCGAGGTACGGGTTCGCGTCCGCACCCGGGATCCGCGTCTCCGCGCGGAGCGCAGAGCCGTGGCCGACGACGCGGAACCCGCACGTGCGGTTGTCGTATCCCCACGCCAGCGTCGTCGGTGCCCAGCTGCCCGCGGCGAAGCGCTTGTACGAGTTGATCGACGGCGCCAGGAAGAGCGCCAGCTCCGACGCGCACGCGATCTGGCCGGCGAGGTAGTGCTTGAAGACGTCGGACTCGCCGGCGAACGCGGCCTTGCCGTCCTGCCAGAGTGACGAGTGGATGTGGCAGCTCGAGCCGACCCACGTGTGATCCGGCTTCGCCATGAAGGTGACCGAGCAGCCGCGCTGCTGCGCGAGCTCCTTGATGCCGGTCTTGTAGACGACGTGGTCGTCGGCCGCCTTGAGCGCGGGCGCGTAGCGGAAGTTGATCTCGTGCTGGCCGGCCCACGCCTCGCCCTTCGACGACTCGACCTGCATGCCGGCCTTCTTCATCGACGTGCGCACCTCGCGGAGGAACGGCTCGTCGTAGCTCGACGCGAGGATGTGGTAGTCGAGGATGTAGGGCACCGACGGCGTGAGGTCGTGGTAGTGCTTCGCGTGCGCCTCGGCATACGTCTCGCGGAAGAGGAAGAACTCGAGCTCGGAGCCGAACATCGGCTCGTACCCGAGCGCGCGCGCCTTCTCGACCTGCGCCTTCAGCACCTGCCGCGGCGACGGCGCGACGGGCGTGCCGTCGTGCCACTCGACGTCGCACTGCACCATCACGGTCGCCTCGTGCCACGGGATGCGGCGCAGGGTCTGCACGTCGGGCATGAGGCCGAAGTCGCCGTAGCCGCGCTCCCAGCTCGCGATCGCGTACCCGGGCACCGGGTCCATCTCCATCTCGAGCGCAAGCAGGTAGTTGCAGCCCTCGCCGCCGTGCCCCCCCTCGAGCTCGGAGAGGAAGAATTCCGCGTCGAGCCGCTTGCCCATCAGTCGGCCCTGCATGTCGGTGAACGCGGCGATCACGGTGTCGACCGTGCCGGTCTCGACGTCTGCGCGCAGCTCCGCGATCGTCAGCATGCGCCGACGATACACCGGGCGACCCGGGTCAATGCGGGATGACGAACAGCCCGGCGATGCCGAGCCCGAAGACGACGACCGCGATCAGCGAGTCCCGCCCGAGCCGCACGACGCAGTTCTCGTGGCGC
>DASYGK010000026.1:0-28124 GCA_035999905.1 Gaiellaceae bacterium
CGTACAGGACGAGCGACAGCGAGATCAGGACGATCGCGAGGTAGTCCGTCCGCAGGCGCCTCAAGGTGATCAGCGCGACGACGAACGCGAAGCACATCGCCGCGAGCCCGCCGAGCAGCAGGTTGAACGGAAACGGAAGCCCGAGCCCGAGGATGTAGAACTGCCCCGTGCCCTTCGCGCTGTGCAGGCTGAACACGCCGGTGAAGTACGCGCCGATCGCGACGAAGCCGATGTACGCGAAGTTCAGGATCCCCGTCTCGCCGTACTGGATGTTCAGCCCCATCGCGAGGATCCAGTAGTCGAAGAGGAAGAAGACGAGCGTGAAGACGTAGTAGGTCATGCGCTACGTCGTCCCCGGCCGCACGAGCAGGCCGCTCGGGCGGGTGAGCAGCGCGAGAATCAGGATCACGAACGCGATGTCGAGCTTGTAGGACGGGTTGATGAACGCCGCCGAGATCTCCGTCGCAAGACCGATCAGGACGGCGCCCGCCATCGCGCCGTAGATGCTTCCGACGCCGCCGACGATGACGGCCGCGAAGATCACGAACAGGAACAACTCCCCCGACGCCGGCGTGAGGTTGCCTTCGCTGATGCCGAGCACGGTCCCCGCGACACCTGCGAGCGAGCCCGACAGGAACCACGTGATCGTCGTGATCCGGTTCGTGTCGATGCCGCTCGTCATCGCGAGCGTCGTGTTGTCCGACATCGCCCGCATGCACTTGCCGAGCCGCGTGACCTTCAGCATCGTGTGCACGGCGACCATCAAGACGACCGCGATCGCCATCACGATCAGCTGGTTCCGCGTCAGCCGCAGCGGGCCGATGCTCGTGGCCTGCGCGATCGGCATGTTGAAGAACCGGACCTGCGCGCCCCAGATCGAGTACTCGATGTTGAGCAGGATCAGCGAGAGCCCGAAGGTGACGATGAGGACGTAGTGGCCGCTCCTGAACCGGCGCGCGAACGGGCCGAGGATGAGCCTGTTGATGATCACCGCGAGCACGCCCATCCCGAGCGCGGCGATGACCAGCGCGACCCAGATGTTCAGATGGAACACCTGATTGTTGAGCACGTACGCGAAGAAGCCGCCCATCGCCATGAAGTCGCCGTAGGCGAAGTTCACGTAGTTCGTGATTCCGAACTGAAGGCTCAGGCCGACCGCCGCGATCGCGAGCACCGACGCGGTGACGAAGCCGAAGCCGAGCGACAGCCAGAAGAGCTGCACTAGCGCTCCGCTTCCGAGCGCGCGACCGTTGACTGTTCTGACGCCACTGATCCGAGCCTCCACGTCGAGGTGCGCGGGATGATCAGCGGATCGACGGCGCCTGTCGAGGTTGTGCTTCTAACCCGTACTAAGCGACGGTTTTCCCGATTTTCCGAGACTTTCCGCGCGCGGCCGTTCCGGCCGGTCGGGATACGATGCGGGCCTCGTGTTAGCCGCGAGAAACCGGCTCCCCTCCCGACGGCTGTCGACGCAGATCCTCGTTCTGCAGCTCGCGATCATCCTGATCGTCGTGAGCGGCAGCTTCGTGATCGCGTTCATGCGCGCGCGGCACAACCTCGACCGCCAGGCGGGACAGGAGTCGCTCGCGATCGCGCGCGTCGTCGCCTCGTCCCCGGAGATCTCGAACGCGTTCTCGAGGCCGGACCCGGCGCGCACGATCGACCCGATCGCGGAGCGCATGCGCCGTTCGACCGGCGCCGCCTTCATCGTCATCGCAAACCGTCAGGGGATCCGCTACTCGCACCCGGACGCGGCCGAGATCGGGAAGTCCCTGCTCCACGATCCGGGCGAGCCGGTGACCGCGGTGCTCGCGGGCCACACACAGGTCGCAGTTCAGACAGGGTCGCTGGGACGGTCGATGCGCGCGAAGGTGCCGCTCCGCGACGCGCAGGGCCGGATCATCGGGCTCGTCTCGGTGGGCGTCCTCGAGAAAGCGGTCGGCGAGGAGCTCGTCGACGAGCTGCCGAGCATCGCGATCCCTCTGCTCCTGGTGTTCTTCCTCGGCACCGTCGGCGTCCTCCTGCTCGCCCGACGCGTCAGACGGCAGACGTTCGGCCTGGACGCCGAGGAGATCGCAACGCTCGTGGAGCAGCGCGAGGCGATGCTGCACGCCGTTCGCGAAGGCGCGATCACCGTCGACGCGAACGGGCACATCACCCTGATCAACGACGAGGCGAAGCGCCTGCTCGAGCTGGACGACTCGGTGCTCGGGCATCCACTCGCCGAAGCCGTTCCGGCGGGTCGCGTCCGCGAGGTGCTCACCGGCCAGGTCGCGGGACCGGACCAGGTGATCCTCGCCGGGGACCGCGTGCTCGTCGCGAACCGGATGCCGGTCGAGGTTCGCGGCCGTCCGATCGGCGCGGTCGTCACCCTTCGCGACCGCACGGAGCTCGACGCGCTGGTCGGCGAGCTCAACGAGGCGCGCGACCTCGCCGACGCACTGCGCGCGCAGGAGCACGACTTCCAGCATCGCCTGCACGTGATCAGCGGCCTGATCGAGCTCGGACGCCACGACGATGCGGTGCAGGAGATCAATCGCGCCTCGAGCCTCCACCAGGAGCTCGCGGAGACGCTCGTCGACGGCAGCAGCGACCCGACCCTCGCGGCGCTCCTGCTCGGCAAGGCCTCGGTCGCGAGCGAGCGCGGCGTCAAGCTCCACATCTCCGCCTTCCAGGACGTCTCGGATCAGCTCGCCGACCTGCCGGCCCTTGCGGCGATGCTCGGCAACCTGATCGACAACGGGATCGACTCGGCGGCGCACGCCGGCGCGGGCGGCCACGTCGACATCTCGCTCGTCGTCGAGGACGGCAACTTCGTGATCCGCGTCCACGACTCGGGTGCGGGGATCAACCCGACCCTGAGCGAGGAGATCTTCCGCGACGGCTACACGACGAAGGTCGCGCGCAACGGCGGAAGGCGGCGCGGGCTCGGGCTCGCCCTCGTCGGCCAGGAGGTGCGGCGCCGCCACGGCAGGATCACCGTGGAGAACATGGACGGCGCGCTCTTCACCGTCACCATCCCGCTTCGTTCCCGTGAAGCCGGCCTCGCGACGAGCGCGCCGTGATCCGCACGCTCATCGTCGACGACGACTTCATGGCGGCGTCCGTGCACCGCGAGTTCGCCGAGCGCGTTCCCGGCTTCACGGTGGTCGGAGAGGCCACGACGGGAGCCGACGCGCTTCGCCTGATCGAGGAGCGGCGACCCGATCTCGTGCTCCTCGACGTCTACCTCCCCGACCTGAGCGGCATCGACGTGCTCCGCCGGCTTCGCGCCACCGCGCAAGCGCACGTCGACGTGATCGCGATCACCTCGGCGAAGGACGTGAACGTGCTGCGCGAGGCGATGCACCTCGGCGTCGTGCATTACATCGTCAAGCCGTTCACCTTCACGACACTGCGCGAGCGACTCGAGACGTACGCCAGCCTGAAGACGCAGCTCGACCATCTGCAACAGGCCGATCAGCCTGACGTCGACCGGCTCTACCGGCTGCTACGCACGCGCAACGTGCACGAGTCGCTTCCGAAGGGCATCTCTGCGCCGACGCTCGCACATGTCGTCGAGATCCTGCGCAGCACCGGCGAAGGGCTCTCGTCCGCTGAGCTCGCAACGCTCGCCAACCTCAGCCAGGGGATCGCCCGCCGCTACCTCCGGTTCCTCGCCGATTCGGGCACGGTGAACCTGACCCTCCGCTACGCGCCCGCGGGCAGGCCAGAGCACATCTACCGCTGGCATCAGGACCCGACGAGCACGCCGTCGGCCAGCAGCTCCGCGATCTCGTCCGAGCTGTAACCGAGCGACTCCGCGATCTCGACGGTGTGCTCGCCGAGGCGCGGCGGCTGGCGCGTCCCGCGCGGCCGCCGGTTGTCCAGCTCGATCGGCAGTGCAGGCAGCCACGTGGCGGTGCCGTCTTCGAGCGTCACGTCGACACGTGCGTCCGGCCGCGCGAGCTGCGGGTCGTCGAAGAGCTCGTGCGGCGCCCGGATCGGACCGAACCCGACGCCGACGGCCTCACAGATCTCGCAGATCTCGGCGAGCGTCCGGCACTCGAGGGCGGCGGCGAGCCTGGGCAGCAGCCAGTCGCGCGCCTCGACGCGAAGACCGTTCGTCGCGAGCGTCGCCAGCTCGCCGAGCTCGGGCAATCCGAACGCGGCGCAGAACGTGCGCCACTGCGTGTCGGTCACGACGGCGAGGAAGACGCGTTCGCCGTCGCTCGTCTCGAAGACGTCGTAGATCCCCCAGCCAGGCTCGCGCAACGGCATCGGCCGCGGCGCGACGCCGGTGATCGCGAAGCGCGCCATGTGCTGCGCGACGAGGAACGCGTTGTTCTCGAAGAGCCCCGCCTTCACGAGCGTGCCGCGCCCCGTCCGGACCCGTTCGAAGAGCGCGGAGACGATCCCGACGACGGCGAAGACCGCGCCCATCACGTCGTTGACGGACGCGCCGGCCCGCAGGGGCTGCCCGGGCGGCCCCGTCATGTACGCGAGGCCGCCCATCATCTGCACCACCTCGTCGAGTGCGACGCGCTGCTCGTACGGGCCGCTGAGGAACCCCTTGAGCGAGCAGTACACGAGGCGGGGCAGCTCGGCGCTGAGCGCCGCGTACCCGAGGCCGACGGCGTCGAGCGAGCCCGGCCGGAAGTTCTCGATCAGGACATCCGCCTCCCCGACGAGCCGCTTGGCGAATGCGAGACCGGAGGGCGACCGGACGTCGACCGCGACGCTGCGCTTGTTGCGGCTGTACGTCGTGAAGACTCCGGCGCTGGCCGCCCCGAGGGTGCGCGTCTTGTCGCCGGTCGGCGGCTCGACCTTCACCACGTCGGCGCCGAGGTCGGCGAGCACGAGCCCGCAGGCCGGCCCCATGACGACGTGCGAGAACTCGACCACACGGACGCCGGCCAGCGGCAGCGGCCCGGAATCCATGCCGCTCACCCGGCGGCAGTCGCGGGGACGAATCCCTTGGGGAGGCCGGCGCCCGCGACGTGGCCGCCGAGCTCCACGTCAGGGAGGCCTTCGGCGAGAACCGCGCGAGCGTCGACGAGCCTCTCGATGTCGACGCCGGTGCTGAGCCCCATCGACTCGAGGAGGAAGACGAGGTCCTCGGTGACGATGTTGCCGGTCGCGCCCGGGGCGTACGGGCAGCCGCCGAGGCCGGCATGCGACGAGTCGAACGCGCGGATCCCGACGTCGAGTGCCGCGACGACGTTCGCGAGCCCCTGGCCGCGCGTGTCGTGCAGGTGAAGTGACGCGCACTTCTCGCCGACCTCTTCGCGCAAGCGGCGAAGCAGCCGGCGAACCTGCGCCGGGCCTGCGAAGCCGACGGTGTCGGCAGGGTGGATCGAGTCGACGCCGCAGTCTGCGACGCGATGAGCCATGCGGACGACGTCGTCCTCGGGGACGACGCCCTGGATCGTGCAGCCGAACGAGGTTGCAAGACCGACCTCGACCTCCGTCTCCGGATACGCCGCGTCGCGGAGGGCGACGATCGCGCGTACGTCGTCGAGGATCTCGTCATGCGTCTTGCGGATGTTGGAGATCGAATGCGGCTCGCTGACGGAGACGGGGATCGTCAACGCGTGCACGCGAGCGGCGAGCGCGACCTCCGCATAGCGGAGGTTCGGCACGAGCACCGAGACGCGAAGGCCGGGAATGGTCAGCGCGTGTCGCACGACGTCGGCGCAGTCGGCCATCTGAGGCAGCGCGCGCGGCGAGACGAACGAGCCGACCTGGATGTGGCGCAGCCCGGCTGCTGCGAGCGCGTCGATCCACTTCAGCTTCGCCGGCGTCGCCATCGTCCGCGCGACCGACTGGAGCCCGTCGCGAGGACCGACCTCTACGACGGTGACATCTTCGATCGAGCCCACTCCCGAAGAAAACCACACACGACTTCGCAAGGGACGATCAGTAAAGCTCGGAAATGCCCGAGCGTGCGAGCGGCGCGCGTCACAGACCGGAGGCGCCCCGCTAGGCTCACGCCGATGGCAGCTCATGCCACTCTCTCGCTTTCCGCGTCGCAGCTCGCGACGCTCGCCGCGGTTGGCGAAGAGCGGAGCGCGGCAGTCGGAGACGTGCTGTTCCGGGTCGGCGACGCGACGTACCCGTTCGTCGCCATCCGCGAGGGCGAGGTCGCGATCCTCGACGCGGCCGGCAACGAGATCGTCCGGCACGGCGCCTTCAGCTTCCTCGGCGAGCTGAACCTGCTCTCCGGCCAGACGGTCTTCGTGACCGCCGTCGTCACGAAGCCGCTGCGCTACGTCGCGGTCGACCGCGACGCGCTGCGGACGCTGCTGTTCGACGACGGCCCGCTGAGCGACATCGTGCTGTCGACGTTCATCAGCCGCCGTGAGGCACTCCAGCGCGTGCAGGGAATCGGCATCGAGATCGTCGGGCCGCGCACGTCCGAGGCGACGATGCAGATGCGCGACTTCGCCCGCGCCAACCGGCTTCCCTTCAGCTGGCGCGAGGAGTCGCCGCCGGACGGCGCAGAGCCGCCGCTCGTGCGGCTCCCCGGCGGCCTCGAGCTCCAGCACCCGTCGCGCGGCGAAGTGCTGCGCGCGCTCGGTGTCGGACGCGAGCTCGCGCCGCGCGAGGAGGTCGACCTGCTCGTCGTCGGCGGCGGCCCGGCGGGCCTCGCCGCCGCCGTCTACGGCGCCTCCGAGGGTCTCGACACGTTGATCGTCGAGGGCACCGCGCTCGGCGGCCAGGCGGGATCGTCGCGGCGGATCGAGAACTATCTCGGCTTTCCCGCAGGGATCAGCGGCACGGAGCTCACGAGCCGCGCCGTCAGCCAGGCTCGCAAGTTCGGCGCGCGGCCCGCGACGCCGTACCGGGCGATCTCGCTCGAGCCCGGCGACGAGCGGCATGTCGTACGACTCGAGGAAGACCACGAGATCGCGGCGCGAGCGGTCGTGCTCGCAACCGGCGCCGTGTACCGCCGGCTTCCACTCGAAGGCCTCGCCGACTACGAGGGCACGAGCGTCTTCTACGCGGCGGGACCGCCCGAGGCGCAGCTCTGCGGGGCGTCGCGCGTCGCGGTGGTCGGGGGCGGCAACTCCGCAGGGCAGGCCGCCGTGTGGCTCGCACGCGGAGGTGCGCTCGTCACGCTGCTCCACCGCCGCGGCGACCTGCACGAGACGATGTCCGAATATCTCATCCGCGAGCTCGAGCGCTACGGCGTCGTCGTCCGCGACCGCAGGGAGGTCGCCGCGCTCCACGGAGCGGAGGGGCGCCTCGACGCGGTCGCGCTCAAGAGCGGCGAGCGGCTTCCGTTCTCGTTCCTGTTCTTCTTCCTCGGCGCGCAGCCGTGCACGGAGTGGCTCGGGGACGCCGTTGCCCGCGCCGCCGACGGGTTCATCCTCACCGGCGACGCAGCCGGTGCCGACAATCTGCTCGAGACGAGCGTGCCCGGCATCTTCGCCGTCGGCGACGTCCGCTCAGGGTCGACCAAGCGCTGCGCCACCGCCGTCGGCGAAGGGTCGATGGCGGTGCAGTTCGTCCACGCGCACCTCGCCGCACGGAAGGCTCGCGCCCGATGACCGAGCAGTGCACGCATCTCGACCAGGTCGAGCTACGCGAGCTGCCGGCCTCCGTCGACGGCTGCGAGGACTGCCTGCGCGACGGGAGCAAGTGGCTGCACCTGCGGATCTGCCTCACCTGTGGTCACGTCGGCTGTTGCGACGACTCGCCGAACCGCCACGCGACGGCGCATGCCGACGCCGCGTCGCACCCGATCATCCGCTCGCTCGAGCCCGGTGAGGACTGGTGCTGGTGTTACGTCGACGAGCTCGCGTTCGTCCTCGGCGGCCTTCGAGGGACGACGCGCATCCCGCCTTCGCCGCTCCTCAGCTGAGTCGCTCGCTCGCGGCTCGTACCCCTCGACGACGTCGGCCGGCCTCACCTCGGCGCTCTCGGTATCGAGCCCGAGCTCGCGCTCGGCGCGCCGCCGGCGAAGGAGATCTCAGCGCTGGTCGAGCGCGACCTCGACCTGCACGAGCCGGCGCCGGTCGCCGCACGCATACCATCAGCGCCCATGCGTGAGCTCCGCCCCGGCGTCTGGCATTGGCAATCGCCGCATCCCGACTGGAACGTGGAGCAGTGGTGGCCCGAGCTCGTCTCGTCGTACGCAATCGAGCTCGGGGGCGATTTCGTCCTGTTCGACCCGCTCTCCGTTCCCGACGAGCTGCGCGAGCGCGCGACCGCGGTCGTCCTGACCGCGCCGTACCACGAGCGCGACGCGCGCGGACTCGGCCTCCCGGTGCACACACCGCCCGCGGACACGTGGCAGGACTGGGTCGAGAAGTTCGGCGTCGAGCCCGAACGCGTGCGCGGGATGGAGAGTGACGACCTCGTCTGGTTGCGCGCGGGCGAGGGCGAAGGCCACTTCCACGACCCCGGTGCGTGGCCGTTCGGCATCCACGGATACGCGGGCCGCGAGGACAACGACCTCATCCTGTGGCTGCCGTCGATCGACGCGATCGTCACGGGCGACTCGCTCTCCGACTTCGGCGAGGGGCTGGACGTCCAGCTCGGCGGCCGCACGCACGTGACCCGCGACGACGTCGTCGAAAGACTTCGTCCGCTGCTCGACCTGCCCGTCGAGCTCGTGCTGCCCGCACACGGCGAGCCGACCGGCCGCGCGGCGCTCGAGCGCGTGCTCGCCTGAGCCGCTCGCGCCGCCCGTCAGCTGCCAGGAAGCGCGGCGAAGTCCCGCTTCACGCTGCGGTACCACCCCATCCCAGCGATCGGGTTCTTCCACCTCCCCTTCATCGCCTCGCGCGCGGCCCGGTGCGCTTCGTCACCGCCCGCGACCATCTCCTTCAGGTGCTTGTCCTGCGCCTTGATCACGTGATCGGCCGTCTCGCCGTGGAACGCGTGATCGCACGGGCCGCCCATCTGCCTGCAGGTCATCGTCTTCATCGAGCTCTCCTTTCTCTCTCAGGCCGCGATCTTCGCGAGCACCGCGTCGATGCGCGCGAAGCCGGCCTTCGCGCCTTCCTCGACGCCGTACTGCATCGTCGTGTCGCGCTCCTCGGTCGTCTCGAAGCGCATCGTCTGCGTCAGCTTGGTCTGCTCGCCGAGGTCCTCGAACTCGAGCGTCTGCAGATGGCTCTGGAACGTCTGCACGATCCGCGCGGGCGGGTCGACCTCTCGGTACTCGCCCTCGACGACGCCGAACGCGGTCTTGAACCGGTACGCGCCGCCGGCGCGGACGTCCATCTCCTCGACGACCGTGCCGGCGCCCCACCATTCCGGGATCAGGTTCGGATCGGTCCAGACGGAGAAGACGTGCTCGCGCGAGGCGTCGAAGATCCGCTCGACGCGGATCTCGAGCTCGCTCGGGGTGGTGACGGTGGTGGTGTTCATCGTGCTCCTTTCGTGCGTTCGACGACCTGCGCGAAGCGGTCGAGCCGCTGCAGCCACGTGCTGATGCCCTCGAATGCGTAGGGCGTGAGCATGCAGCTGCGCACGCGGCCGACCTTTTCCGTGGTGACGAGCTGCGCTTCCTCGAGCAGCCGGATGTGCTTCTTCATCCCGGTCAGCGACATGCCGAAGGGCGCGGCGAGCTCGCTGATCGTCGCGCGGCCGGAGCCGAGCCGCTCGAGCACGGCGCGGCGGGTCGGGTCGGCGAGGGCTGCGAAGGCGCGATCGACGGTGGCTTGATACTGAACCATTCGGTTCACTATAGCAAGTTCGGCCCGCCGCCGCCCGAGGCGCCGACGACGACGGCGACTTCCTGCCTCCGGTCTCTGCTCAGGCGTTTGATCTATCGGAGATGCGTTTCGCAGCCAGCCGCTCTCCGAGTCGCGAGGCGAGGGCCATGATCGTCAGCGCCGGGTTGGCGCTCCCCTGCGTCGGCATGGCGCTTCCGTCGCAGACGAAGAGGTTCGGTACGTCCCACGCGCGGTGGTCGGAGTCGACGATGCTCGTCTCGTTGTCGAACCCCATGCGGCAGCCGCCGACGAGGTGCGCGTAACGGTCGATCGTCAGGACGTCCTGCGCGCCGGCGGTCTCCCAGATGTCGTGCATCGTCTGCTTGGCGAAGGCGATGTTGGCGCGGTCGTTGTCGCACTGCGTGTAGTCGAAGCGCGCGACGGGCATCCCGAACTGGTCGTGCTCGTCGGCGAGCGTGACGCGGTTCTCCGGGAGCGGCAGCAGCTCGCAGAGCGAGCCCAGCACAGCCCAATGGTTGTAGTCGCGCATGTACTCGCGCAGCGCTGCGCCGCGGTGCCCGTCGGCGAGCACGTGCTCGGCCCAGCCGATCGGGAGCGGGCTGACCGTCTGGATCGAGAAGCCGCGTGCAAACCCTCGCGAGGCATCGGTCTCGTAGAAATCCTCCGACGAGACCTCGGGCGGCGGCGCCTTGTACATGCGCAGCAGCTCGGGGAAGCGGCCGGCGACCTGGGTCGCCCCCTGCACCATCACGTAGCGGCCGACCTGGTCGTGGGTGTTCGCGAGTCCATGCGGAAAGCGCCTGCTCGTCGAGTGAAGGAGCAGCCGCGGCGACTCGATCGAGTAGCCGCACACGGCGACCGCAGCCGCGCGTTGGAAACGCTCGCGTCCGGTCTCGACCTCGACGTAGGTCACGCCACTGACCCTTCCGCTTGGCTCGTCGAGCTCGATCCGCACCGCCATCGAGTCGGCGCGGATCTCGACGCCGTGCTCGATCGCGTCGGGCACGTGCGTCACGAGCGGGGAGGCCTTGGCATTCACCTTGCAACCCTGGAGGCAGAAGCCGCGGTAGATGCAATGCGGCCGGTTGCCGAAGACGCCGTTGGCGATCGCGACCGGGCCGACCCGCATCTCGACGCCGTGTGCGCGCGCTCCCTCCCAGGCTCTCGCGGCGGCGCCGCAGATCGGATGCGGTGCGTGCGGATAGGAGTGCGGATCACCCCATGGCCAGTCCTGCCCGGCAACCGGTAGCTCCCGCTCGACCCGCTCGTAGTGCGGCTTCAGGTCCCAGTAGGAGATCGGCCAGTCGTAGCCCACGCCGTCCCGCGTGCGCGTCTCGAAGTCGGAGGGATGGAAGCGGGGCGCGTAACCGGCGTAGTGGACCATCGAGCCACCGACGCCGTGACCGGAATTGTTCTTGCCCAGCTCGACCGGGTCCTCGCCGCCGACGACCCGCGTGTCCGTCCAATAGAGATGGTGCGACCCCTCTTCGTCGGAGACCCAGTCCTCGTCCGGGTCCCAGAAGGGGCCGCGGTCGAGCACGGCGATCCGCCACCCTGCGCGGGCGAGCCGCTGGGCGAGCACCGCACCGCCCGCCCCGCAGCCGACGATCAGCAGATCGAGCTCCTCGTCGTCGCGAAAGCGGCGCATGCGCTCGCGGCCGGGTACACCGCGGCGATGGGCGTCGAGCAGGAAGGCGGAGTCGTTGTCGGCCGGGAAGACCGAGCCCTTGAAGAGGTGCTTCACTCGTACCCCTTTGCCCGGACGTCCGTGACCGGGTCGGCGTCGAGCGCCTCGACGCCTTCCCAGGCTTCGGAGAGGCCGATCCCCAGACGGGCGTAGCCGCGCGGATAGGCCGGGCCGCCGAAGCCGATCTCGTTCCAGGCCCAGGGGTGCGAGTAGAAGGCCGCGAGCACGCTGCGCATCACGACTCCCCAAGCGAGCCTGAGGTCGAGCTCGTCCCAGGCGCCGCCGGCGATCGACGCTTCTGCGAACGAATCCGCGATCTCCGCCTGCACCCGCTCGGCGGCGCGTGCGTACGATGCTGCGCCGCTCGCGCGCGCGGCGTCGTCCAGTCCTCGAGCGACGAGCCGCCAAGTCTGGCGGTCGTCTGGCATGCCGGCGTACCGGTAACCGTCCATCCGGCCCTCGGCGAATTTCTCGTCGACGAACGCGAGTACGGGGATCCGCGGCTCCGCGTCCTGCGCCAGCACGACGTCGCAGAAGGCGGTCAGGGCGGCCGCTTCGGCGTCGCTGAAGAAGCGCAGCTCCGGTACGCGCTCCACGCGGCCGACGACGAGCTCGCGGGTCTGGACGTCCCAGTGCTCGACGTGCTCGAGGCAGTCGTAATCGGGGTAGCGGCCGTGCATCTGCGGGGTGATCCCACGCCGCTGGCGTGGGAGCTCCCCGGGGTCGGCGCCCTGGTCGCCGCGGACCTTCGGCAGGTGATCCGGCTGGCGGAAGTCGTGGGCCACCGTCAGCGTTCGCGCTTCATCAGCGGCGCGAGCAGGCCGAAGGCGCCCACCAACAAGAGCGCTCCGGGCGCGAGCAGCGGCGGCCCCATGACGAGGTTGTAGGTCGGCTCGGAGAAGCCGCCCGGCTTCTTGCGCACGCCCTGGAGGTGCGTGACGAGGCCGACGAGGCCGTCGAGGAAGTAGAGCGCCGAGACGGCGGGCAGCGCAGTTTTCGCAGCCCGCTCGGAGAAGACCCCTGCGATTCCTGCGGCGGTCAGCGGCGGTGTCAGGAGAACGGGTGTCCACATCCACTTGTCACCGAATGACCCCTTGTAGTGCTCGAGATAGATCTCGAAGCCGAGCGGTGGGGCGCTCAGCGCCGTCGCAGCGGCGAGCGTCCGCTGCATCCGCCCCGCACGCAGATTGGCGAGCAGTCTCGCCGCAAGGCCGTGTTCCTTCCTCCGTGTGATCGGCATCCTCGGCTCCTGGGTCAGATCGCGAATCGCTCGGCGTCGGCCCGCTTCAACTCGAGTCCGTTCCCGGGCCGCGACAGGTCGGGCCGGAGCTCCCCGTCGACGGGTTCGAGCACGCCGTCGAAGACGATCTGCTCGATCCGCACGTGGTCGTGGAAGTACTCCAGGTGCCGCAGAGGCACGACGGCACAGCAGGGGTGGACGTGGATCGCAGGCCCGCAATGCGCCGAGAGCTCTAGCGAGCGCGCCTCGCAAAGAGCAGCGACGCGAAGGAAGCCCGTGATCCCTTCGCAGCGCGTGACGTCCGCCTGCAGGCAGTCGACCGCGCCTGCCGCGAGCATCCGCTCGAAGTAGGGCAGCACGGTGCCGTACTCGCCGGCCGCGATCTCCATTCCCGCGGGCGCCCGATCTCGGAGCAGCCGCAGACCCTCGAGATCGTCCGAGCTGACGGGCTCCTCGAACCAGCGCACGTCGTAGCGCTCCGCGTAGTCGACCGCGAACCGCAGCGCCTGCTTGCGACTGAGTGCGCCGTTTGCGTCGACGAACAACTGCGTGTCCGCCCCAATCGCCGCGCGCGCCACCTCGACCCGGTGAAGGTCGCGTTCCGGTTCGCGGCCGACCTTCATCTTCACGCACGCGATTCCCTGCGCCGCCCAGCTGCCGAGCTGCTCCGCCAGCCGCTCGTCGGGGTAGGAGGTGAAGCCGCCGCTGCCGTAGACCGGCACCGCATCTCGGGCCGCATCGAGCACCGTCGAGAGGGGCAGCTCGAGCAGGCGCGCCTTCAGATCCCAGAGTGCGGTATCGACCGCGGCGATCGCCATCGAGGCGAGACCGGGACGGCCGAGGTTGCGGCAGGCGCGGCGGAGCGCCTGCCAGCTCGCGGTGACCGCCAGCGCGTCGCGGCCCTCGACCACCGCCGCCAGAGTGTTGCGGACGAGGGCGCCGGTGGCGGCGTCGCCGTAGGTGTAGCCGAGCCCGACCCGGTCGCCCGCGTGCGCCTCGACGAGCACCATCGTCGTCGCGTCCCACTCCGCGGTGCCGTCCGACTCCGGGAAATCCGTCGGCACGGTGTAGACGGAGACCTCCAGCCCGTCGACGGCCACATCGATACCCCGTACGGCGGTGGTCATCAGTCGCGGCCGGGGACGAGCTGGCCCACCATCTGCTTCAGCGACTGCGCGATCATCCCGCGCCGGTCGGAGTCGCCCCGCAGGATGGACTGGGCGAAGTGGGTCGCCTGCTCGAAGGTGATGTGCGGCGGCAGCGGCGGCACCGACGGATCGGAGATCGCCTCCAGGACCACCGGCCGGTCCGCGGCGAACGCCTCGTCCCAGGCGGCGCCGACGTCGTCGGGATCGTCGACGCGGATTCCCTTCAGCCCGATCAGCTCCGCGTAACGCGCGTAGGGGAAATCGGGAATGTCCTGCGAGGCGTCGTAGCGCGGATCGCCCTCCATCGCCCGCTGCTCCCACGTCACCTGGTTCAGATCGTCGTTATGGAGCACGAGCACGATCAGCCGCGGATCGGACCAGCGCCGCCAGTACTTGCCGATCGTGATCAGCTCGGCGAGACCGTTCATCTGCATCGCTCCGTCGCCGACCAGCGCGACCACCACCCGGTCCGGATGCGCGAACTTCGCGCCGATCGCATAGGGCACGCCCGGGCCCATCGTCGCGAGGTTCCCCGACAGCGAGGCCATCATTCCGTTGCGGATCTTCACGTCACGTGCGAACCAGTTCGCCGCCGAACCGGAGTCGGAGCTGAGGATCGCGTTGTCGGGCAGCCGCTTCGAGAGCTCGAAGAACACCCGCTGCGGATTGATCGGATCGGCGCTCTCGAGCGCCCGCGTCTCCATCAGCTCCCACCAGTTCCCGACCTCCTGCTCGACGTCCTCGCGCCACGAGCGGTCCGCCTTTCGTTCGAGCAGCGGGATCAGCGCTTGCAGCGTCGCTCGCGAGTCGCCGACGAGCTGCACCTCCATCGGGTACCGGATACCGATCATCCGCCCGTCGATGTCGATCTGCACGCCGCGCGCTTGCCCCTCCTCCGGCAGGAACTCCGAGTACGGAAAGCTCGAGCCGACCATCAGCAGGGTGTCGCAGCCCATCATCAGATCCCAGCTCGGCTTCGTCCCGAGCAGGCCGATCGAACCGGTGACGAACGGGAGGTCGTCGGGCAGGACGGCCTTGCCGAGCAGCGCCTTCGCGACCCCCGCGCCGAGCACGTCCGCGACCTCGACCACCTCGTCCGTGGCGCCGAGGGCACCGGCGCCCACCAGCATCGCCACCTTCTCGCCCGCGTTCAGCGCGTCGGCGGCGCGGCGCAGGTCAGCCGGCGCCGGCACGATCGTCGGCGGCGAGTACCCGACCGCCGAGTGGATCGTCCCGTGCTTGCGCGGCGGCGACTCGACCGCCGGCATTCCGGCCACGTCGTTCGGGATGATCAGGCAGGTCACGGTTCGCTGGTCCTTGGCGATCCGTACCGCACGATCGACGAGATGGCGCATCTGCTCTGGCGAGGAGGCCATCTCGACGTACTCGTGCGCGACGTCCTTGAACAGCGATCCCAGGTCGACCTCCTGCTGGTAGGAACCGCCAAGTGCCGAAAGCGCCTGCTGACCGACGATCGCCACCACCGGCTGATGGTCGAGCTTCGCGTCGTAGAGACCGTTCAGGAGATGAATCGCGCCCGGCCCGGAGGTCGCGAGGCAGACGCCGACCTCGCCCGTGAACTTCGCGTGCGCGCAAGCCATGAACGCAGCCATCTCCTCGTGGCGCACCTGGATCAACTCCGGGTCGCTCCCGGCACGGTTGAAGGCGCCGAGGATCGCGTTGATCCCGTCGCCCGGGTAGCCGTAGATGCGATGGATGCCCCACGCGCGCAAACGGGCGAGCAGGAAGTCGGCGGTGTTCTCAGCCATGCGAAGCGCCCTCGCCCGGTGCGGTCATAGAACATCTCTCTGCGGCGGACGGCGGAGTGCCGATGGCGGCGACGCGAGCGACGCCGAGGAGACGCCTGTTGCGCAGCGCCGCGCGCGCGAGCCCGTCGCCGTGCGGCACCGAGCCCTCGCATGCCGGGCGCCAGTGCGGCACGAGCCTGCCGCCGTCTCGACCATCCAGCCCTCTTTCATTGGATCGTATGACGGTCTACCTCTGCCCGGTGTCGCCCTCGGCAAACGCACGAGGAGCGCAGTCCTTCGACAACGTCATCGCCGCTTCGGCGCGCAGGCGCGAGCACGATAGATTCCCGCCGGGGTGGCTCTCTTCCTGGTGCGACGACTGGTCTCGACGGCCCTGACGGTGGTCGCCGTCTCGTTCGTCACGTTCGTCGCCTTCGGGCTCGTGCTCGATCCGAGTGGGCCGATGGTGCTCGACCCGACACCGCACGGCCACGCCGCACGCGTCTTCGTGCAGCAGCACTACCACCTCGAGGACCCGATCCTCTCGCGCTACGTGCGCTGGGCCGGCGGCGTCGTGCAGCACGGATTCGGCCGGAAGGTCTCCACCGACATCGCCGCCGGCAGCCCGATCCGACTGCGCACCGAGGGTGAGCGGATCGGGCCCGGCATCTGGCACGCGGCGGAGATCAGCGCGGCAATGGTGGGCGGCGCCCTCGTGCTCGTGATCGCCGGCAGCACGCTCGTCGGCGGCATCGCGGCCAAGCGGCGGCGCTTCCGCGCAGACGTCTCGACGCGCTTCTTCGCCTACGTCGCCGCAGCGATGCCGACGTTCCTGATCGGCGACCTGCTGAAGCGCGGCGTCCTCCCCGGCGCCCACGTCATCCACGGCTTCAACGGCCCCATCGCGACCGGTGGCGGCTGGTTCCTCCTCGGGGCTCCCACCGGCGGCGTCGTGGACTGGGTTCGCCACCTCACGCTGCCCGCGCTCGCGCTCGCCGTCGGCCTCGTCGGCGTCTACGCGCGCTACGTCCGGTCGTCGCTCCTCGTCGAGCTCGCGGCACCGTACGTCGTCGTCGCGCGAGCGAAAGGCCTCCCCGAGCACACCGTGCTGCTCCGTCATGCGCTCCGTAACGCGCTCGCGCCGCTCGTCTCGCTCCTCTCGCTCGAGATGGGCGCGGTGATCGGCGCGTCGCTCGCCGCCGACGGCGTCTTCGGGACCGGGGGCCTCGCGACGTACTTCCTCAACTCCTTCGGCAGCGCCGACCCCTTCGACCTCACCGCGGTCATGGTCGTGAGCGCGATCGTCGTGTGCGCGTTCGCGCTCGTCGGCGACGTGCTCGTGTCGACGCTCGACCCGCGCCTGAGAGCTTCTTAAACCGCTGCGGGGTTCAGCGCCTCGTCGAGCGAGTCGCCGAGGAACGTGACGGCGAGCAGCAGGACGACGAGCGCGACCGACGGGATGACGTACAGCCACCACACCGCACCGAGGCCGACGTTCGCCGTGAGGATCAGCGACGGCGCGTTCGTCCCGTCCGCGACGAGGCCGCCGAGCGTCGGCTGGTGCGCCTCGTTGTACGAGTAGCCGAGGTACTGCACGGTCGCGACGACGACGATCGCCTGCCCGACGACCCACGTCGCCGCGACGACGATCGGCCCGGAGACGTTCGGCAGCAGATGCCGCAGCAGGATTCGCGGCGTCGACGCGCCCGCGGCATGCGCGGCGTCGACGAAGTCGCGGTTCCGAAGCGATGCGACCGCGGTCGAGACGACGCGTGCGACCCCGGGCCAGAAGAGCAGTGCGAGCCAGAGCGCATCCTGAAACGGCGTCATCAGGAACTCGTACCGCGTCGACACGAAGCCGAGCACCGCGATCGCCGGCACCGTGACGACGACGCGGCTGAGAAACGACGACATCGCCTCGAACGGGCCGTGCACGTACCCCGCGACGAGGCCGACCGCGACGCCGACGACCGTCGCGAACACCGCGCAGAAGAACGCGGACAACATCGTCTCCCGTACGGCGAAGAGCATCTCGGTCAGGTAGTCGTGCCCGAGCACGTCGGTGCCGAAGAGATGGTGCGCCGCGAGCGGCGCCTGCGGATGCTGGATCAGCTCGATGAAGCTCTGCCCGACGGGATAGGGCGCGAGCACCGGTGCGAGCAGCGCAACGAGGAAGAGCAGCGCGACGATCGCGAACGCGGCCACTCCGAGCGGGCGCCGCCGAAAGCGCGCGAGCGCCTGCCGCCACGGCCCGCGCCTTCTCGTCACGACCCCGACGGGGCCTTCGTCCGCCTCGAGCTCCATCGTCGCCGTTCGATTCTGACCGAACCGCCGCCCTTCACGCGGCCTGCTCGGCGCGGTGGAAGCGCCGCCGCAGCCGGTGCACGATCCGGCATCGGCGCAACCGCGAGCCAGATCCACGCGCCAGGCCACTTCCCCGGCACCGACGCGAACGGCGGCCGTCGCTATCGTCGGCAGCGGTTTGCCCGCCACGCGCTTGCCTCCCCTCTCCATCCTCGACCTCGCGCCGATCGTCGAGGAGTCGAACGCGTCGGACGCGCTCCGGAACTCGCTCGATCTCGCACGGCATGCCGAGCGGTGGGGCTACCGGCGCTTCTGGCTCGCGGAGCATCACAACGCGACGGGGATCGCGAGCGCGGCAACATCCGTCGTGATCGCGCACATCGGCGCCGGCACGACGACGATCCGGATCGGCGCGGGCGGGATCATGCTGCCGAACCACTCGCCGCTCGTCATCGCCGAGCAGTTCGGCACGCTCGAAGCGCTCTACCCGGGCCGCGTCGACCTCGGGCTCGGCCGCGCGCCCGGCACGGATCAGCTGACGATGCTCGCGCTGCGCCGCGACCATCCCGGCTCCGACACCTTCCCGCACGACGTGCTCGAGCTGCAGGCGCTGCTCGGCGACGCGGAGCCCGGCCGGCAGCTCCGCGCGATCCCGGGCATCGGCTCGAAGGTGCCGCTGTGGATCCTCGGGTCGAGCCTCTACGGCGCGCAGCTCGCGGCAGCGCTCGGCCTGCCGTACGCGTTCGCGTCGCACTTCGCGCCCGAGGCGCTGCTGCCCGCGCTCGAGGTCTACCGCGCGCGGTTCCAGCCCTCGGAGCAGTTGCAGGAGCCGCACGCGATGGTCGCTGCGAACGTGATCGCGGCGGACGACGACGCGACGGCGCGGCACCTCTTCACCTCCGTCCAGCAGGCGTTCACGAACATCCAGCGCGGCGCGCGCGGGCAGCTGCCGCCGCCGATCGACGACATCGACGCGTACTGGACGCCGGACGAGAAGGCGCGCGCGTCGAGCATGCTGACCCGCTCGTTCGTCGGCTCGCCGGGGACGGTGCGAGAGGGCCTGGACCGCTTCGCCGCGGAGACCGGTGCCGACGAGCTGATCGTCGCGGCCGCGATCCACGATCATGCGGCCCGGCTGCGGTCGTACGAGCTGCTCGCCGGGCTCGCGGGCTGACGCTCCGCCGTCGTTCCTGAGAACATCGAGTCATGAGCGACCCGAGCCGCATCGCGCGCGACCAGCTCGCCTCGGCACCGGAGCGTGCTCCCGCCCGCGCCCATTTCCGCGCGCTCGGCGTCGACCCGGCGCGGCTGTCCGGCCCGATCGTCGGCATCGCGTCCTCGTGGACCGGGACGATGCCGTGCAACCTCAACCACCGCGAGCTCTCGGAGCACGTCGCGGCCGCCGTCACCGCGGCAGGCGGGGTGCCGCTGCCCTTCAACACGATCGCGGTCTCGGACAACCAGTCGCAGGCGACGCCGGGAATGCGCGCATCCCTGATCTCGCGCGAGGTGATCGCGGACTCGATCGAGTTGATGGTGCACGCGCACGACTTCGACGCCGTCGTCTGCATCGTCGGCTGCGACAAGACAGTGCCTGCCGCACTGATGGCGCTCGCGCGCGTCGACAAGCCGTCGGTCGCCCTCTACAGCGGGCCGATGCGCGCCGGCAGCCTACGGGGCCGCGCGCTCACGATCCAGGACGTCTGGGAAGGCGTCGGCGCGTTCGAGCGCGGCACGCTGACCCGCCCGGAGCTCGACGAGCTCGAACGGGAGTCGTGCCCGGGGATCGGAACGTGCGCGGGCCACTTCACCGCCAACACGATGGCCGTCGCACTCGACTGTCTCGGCATCACGTGCATCGGCGACGGGCTCGTCGCGGCCGGCGACGCCGACGCCAAGGCGGCGGCCGCGGCGCGTGCGGGCGAGCTCGCGGTGCAGCTCGCCCGCGACGGGCGCACGGCGCGCACTTTCCTCGACCGGCGCGCGCTGCTCAACGCGATGGCCGGGATCAGCGCGACCGGCGGCTCGACGAACGGGGTGCTGCACCTGCTCGCGATCGCACGCGAGGCCGGCGTCGAGCTCGATCTCGACGACCTCATCGCCGTCGCAGCCCGCACGCCGGTGATCGCGAGCCTCCTCCCGGGAGGCCGCTTCGCGGCGGTCGAGTTCCATGCCGCGGGCGGCACGGCCGCCGTGATCGCGGAGCTCATTCGCGCCGGGCATCTCGACGGCTCGGCACCGGCGGTCGAAGGAGGCACGCTCGCCGACGCCGTCGCGGACGCGCCGCCGCCCGACGGCGAGGTGATCTCGGCGGCGGAAACGCCGTTCAAGCGGGCGGGCTCGCTCTACTGCCTGCGCGGCAACCTCGCGCCGGACGGCAGCGTGTTGAAGCTCGCGGGAACCGAGCGCGTGCACCAGCGCGGTCCCGCGCGCGTCTTCGACAGCGAGGAGGCGTGTGCGGCCGCCGTGCGCGCCGGCGCCGCGCAGCCGAATGACGTGCTCGTCGTCCGCTACGAGGGGCCGGCCGGCGGCCCCGGGATGCGCGAGATGCTCAGCGTCACGTCCTCCGTCGTCGGCGCGGGCCTCGGCGAGTCCGTCGCGCTCGTCACCGACGGGCGCTTCTCCGGCGCGACGCGCGGCCTGATGGTGGGGCACGTCGCACCCGAGGCCGCGCGCGGCGGCCCGATCGCGATCGTCCGGGACGGGGACACGATCACGATCGACGTCGCCGCCGGAACGATCGAGCTCGAGCTCGATGCCGCCGAGCTCGCACGCCGGTTCGCCGCCTGGGAGCCGCCGCCTGCGCCGTTCGACTTCGGCGTCTTCGCCCGCTACCGCGCCTGCGTCGGCTCGGCCTCCGAAGGTGCCGTCCTCTCTCCCGATCCCGTCAGGAGCCCCGCATGAGCGACGACCGTTTCACCGGCAGGACCGCATTCGTCACCGGCGCCGGCTCGGGCATCGGCGCGGCCGTCGCACGCGCGCTTCATGCCGAAGGGGCAGCCGTCACGCTCGCCGACGTGAGCGGTGCGGCCGAGGTGCTCGCCGGCGAGCTCGGCGGCGCTGCGCGTGCCGTGCGGGTCGACGTGCGCGACGAGTCGCAGGTGCGCGCGGCGATGCCCGACCTCGACATCCTCGTGAACGTCGCCGGAATCGGCTCGACGACGAATGCGCCCGACACCGATGCCGACGTCTGGGACGACGTGTTCGCCGTGAATGCCCGCGGCACGTTCCTCTGCTGCAAGCATGCGATCCCGAAGATGATCGCGCGCGGCGGCGGCTCGATCGTCAACGTCGCGTCGGTCGCGGCGCTCGTCGGGCTGAAGAACCGCGCCGCGTACTGCGCGTCGAAAGGCGCGGTCGTGAGCCTCACGCGCGCGCTCGCCGTCGACCATGTCGGCGACGGGATCCGCGTCAACGCGGTCTGCCCCGGCACGGTCGACTCGCCGTGGGTGCGGCGCCTCGTCGAGGATGCGGGCGAGTCGCTCGACGCATTGCGCGCGCGCCAGCCGCTCGGCCGCCTCGGCACGCCGGAGGAGATCGCGGAGGCCGTGCTCTATCTCGCCTCGGACGGCGCCGCCTTCGCGACCGGCACGTGCCTCGTCATCGACGGCGGACTGACGGCGGCCTGAGCTGCGCGCGCTCGTCACGCAGCCCGGCCTTGCGCACACGACGGAGGTCGCCGACGTGCCCGGCGCACGCCCGGGCGCCGGCGAGGTCCTGGTGCGCACGCTCGAAGTCGGGATCTGCGGGACTGACCGCGAGATCTCCGAAGGGCTGTTCGGCGTCGCGCCCGACGGCCGCGACCGGCTCGTGCTGGGGCACGAGCTCCTCGGCGTCGTCGAGCAGGACGCACCGGGATTCGCGCGCGGGACGCTCGTCACCGCGACGGTTCGCCGCTCCTGCGGGAGGTGTGACGCGTGTGCCGGAGGCGCGCCGGATGCGTGCGACACCGGCGACTACCTCGAGCGCGGCATCACGCGGCTCGACGGCTTCGCGAGCGAGCTCGTCACCGAAGAGCCTGCGAATCTCGTCGCAGTCCCCGCCTCGCTCGGACGCCTCGGTGTGCTTGCCGAGCCCGCCTCGATCTGCGCGCGCGGCCTTCGGCACGCGCATGCGATCGGAGAGCGCCAGCCGTGGGCGCCGCGGCGCGCGCTCGTGATCGGCAGCGGTGCAATCGGAATGCTCGCGACCTTTCTCCTGCGACTCGACGGCTACGACACGTGGACGGCTGCGCGCCGCCCCGCGGGCTCGGACAAGGCGGAGCTGATCGAAGCCGTCGGTGCGCGCTACGTGTCGACCGCCGAAGGCTCGCTCTCGGGGCTCGCCGACGACGTCGGGCACTTCGATCTGGTGCTCGAAGCGGCGGGCGACTCCCAGGTGATGCTCGACACGCTCGCACTGCTGCGCCGCAACGGGGTCGCGTGCCTGCTCGGCCTCGACGGCCGGCCGCGCGAAGTACGTCTCGACGGCCGCGTGATCGGGATCGACGCGATCCTGCAGAACCGTGCGGTGTTCGGCAGTGTCAATGCGAACCGGGTCGACTGGGAGGCCGCGCTCGCCCAGCTCGCGCGGGCGCACGAACGATGGCCCGACGTCGTCGACGCTTGTGTCGGGCTGCGCGTGCCACTCGAGCGCTTTGCAGACGCGTTCGCCTTCGACGGCGTCAAGGCGACGCTGCAGCTCGACGCCGCGTGAGCGACCTCACAAGACACGGCGGCAGCGCGTTTCCCCCTTCGATGCACACGATCATCGAGACGGCACTCGGCGAGCTCACGCTCGTCGGCCGCGACGGCGCGCTGTCCGGCATCTACTTCCCGGGCCACTGGACGAAGCCCGACCGTGGCGCGTTCGGTGAGCGCACCGACCGTGGCTTCGAGGAGATCGAGCGGCAGCTCGGCGAGTACCTTGCGGGCGAGCGCACGGCGTTCTCCCTGCCGGCGGCCGCCGCGGGGGACGCGTTCGAGCGTCAGGTGTGGGAGATCATCCGCCGGATCCAGTACGGACACACGACGACGTACGGCGCGATCGCCCAGGAGCTCGGCAACCCGACCCTCGCGCGGAGGGTCGGGAATGCCGTCGCGCACAACCCGCTGTCGATCGTGGTGCCCTGCCATCGTGTCGTCGGAAGCGACGGCTCGCTCACCGGCTACGCAGGCGGCCTCGAACGGAAGCGATTCCTGCTCGAGCTCGAAGGCGCGCTCCTGCCGCTCGCCACCTCAGCGCGCCTGTTCTGACGACGCGCACGCCGGCTCACGGCGAGCCGGTGAGCACGCCGACGCCGGGCGCGTTCGCCGCCCGCTCGAGCTCGGCGGCCGGGCCGTGCTTCAGATACCGGTCGAGAAACGCGATCGTCACGCGCTCGACGACGCCGAGCTGGGGCTGCTCGGTCGTGTACGGCGGGAGATGGCCGGCGCCGGGGAGCCGCAGCAGGAACTTCGGCCGTGGCGCGGCGGCGTAGAGCGCGTAGGTGAACGCGGGCGGATTCACCCTGTCGGCGGTTCCCTGTACCGCAAGCAGCGGCGGGGATGGACGCGGAAACGCGAACGCGACGCCGGGAAGCTGGGCGCCGGAGAGAACGACTGCGGCATCGACCCGACGATCGCGATACCCCGCGTCGTACGCGGTGGCGAACGCAGTCTCACCGCCGTCGGACTGTCCAGCGACGGCGATTCGCGCCGTGTCGACGAGGCCGTGGAGCACGCTCCCGGGCTCTGCGGCGATCGCGGTCAAGCGCGAGATCACGAAGCTCATGTCGCGCGGCTGGTTCACGATGTCCTGCTCGTCCGGGCGACCAGGCGCATTCGCATTGCCGAGCGGGAACAACGGCGCCGCGACGACGTAGCCCGCGAGAGCCCATGCGCGCAGCAGGCCGGCATAGAGTCCGGGCGTCGCCGCGTAACCGTGGCCGAAGACGATGAGCGGCCGTCCCCGTTCGTTCGATCCCGCGAAGCTGAGATATGTGGTGACGGGACGCGCCACGACGCGACCGTCCGGTAGTCGAATCGAACGCGACCGGTCGACGAGGTGGAGGACGTGCCTCTCGACCGGCATGCCGGCCGAGAGCGCCGGCCTTGGGTGCAAACCGACGACGGACGCGGTGCAGAGCACTGCAGCCGCGATGCGAACCCCTGTCCGCGGCCGGTCAGCGCAGCGGGACACGGCGGAGCGCCGCGACGGTCGTGCGGCGATAGACGGCGAAGAAGTCACGATCGTCGGGTACGAGATACCGATACGCGTGCTGCTGCGTGTTCGGGACGATCTTCGTCGCGTTGCCGACACCGCCGCGGCCGTACGTGATGAGGCTCGGCCACTCGGCGTTGATGTCGAGCTCGATCGCACGCACGGCGCCGGCGTGGATCATCACGTCGGCGATGCTCGCCGCCGTCTGGTCGTTGGCGGCGGCATAGATGAGATTGCCGCGGCCGTCGACGCCGAGAGACGACCTCCAGACGCGCACGGCGTTTCCGAGCGTGCTCCCCCACCGCGAGCCGTCGGCGAGCAGCGGATTCGGGTGCCGGCCGGACACGATCAGCGGCAGGTTCTGGGTCGCGAGCACGACGTCGTGCGGCGGCTTCGAGCCACCGCGCCACGAGACGATGTCGACACGGCCGTTGCGATAGGCGACGACGGTTCCCTGGCCCGCCCGCAGAGGGGCCACCGAGTCGCCGTTGAGGTAGAACCCCCCGCCGCTGTCGCGCAGGAGGAACCCGGCGTTGAACGTGGCGAAGAGCCGCCAGCGCTGGCCGTACGGCACCTCCATCGGCCCGCGGGGGCTCGCTCCCGGCGGCTCGTAGCGACCCGGATAGAGCGCGAGCTGCGTCCGGGTGTGGTCGAACCACGCCACGTACGCGACGACCCGCGGATACGCGGGGTCCGGCCGGAACGTCGTCACGAGCACCGCCGGCCCGCCCTTGACGACACGACCGGTGGAGAGCCACGCGCCCTCGCCCCGCAGCCGCGGCAGGACGAGCGGCCGGATCGCCTTCGGCCGGTAGACGCGTACCCGGGAAGGCACGGTGGCCGCGCCGACGCGTGGCAGCGTGCGCAGTGCCGGCCCTCCGCGCGACGGAGCATTCCAGCTGTAGTAGAGGCGCTCCGCCGTGTTCACGATCCACGCGCCGTGATGCGTCCTGACCCACTCGACGCTCCGCACTCCGAGCGGGAGGCTCGAGGGCCGAAGCATCGTCGACGTGTACGAGTACGCCACGGGCGCGAGAAGGACGAGGACCACGACGATCGCCGCGCTGACGCGCCTGCGCCGCGACCGTCGCCTGCGCATGTCGCGTCGCAGCTCGCGGCGCCGGTCGGCCGCCTGCGCGAGCTCGGTCGTCACTGCAGCATCGCCGCCGCCGGCTCGCATGCGTTCTCCACGTCGACGAGCCACGCGTCGAGGAGGGTGAGCTCGGATGCGTCGAGCCATCCCCGCTCGACGAGCAGCTCGTACGAGCGCCGCATGTTCGTCGAGATGTGCGCGCTGCCGCGTTCGAGCTGGAGCGCGTCGAGAGCCGCGCACATGGCACGGTTGTCGAGATAGCCGGGAACCTCGTCCGCGAAGTCGCGGTTCAGGTCGTGTGCGTTCCGCAGCTGGCGCACCGTCGCCTCGTGGAAGAGGACGGACCATCCGTTCTCCCAGGCGATGCGCTGCGCGACGAAGCTGCGCCAGATGTCGGTCATGCGGAACGAACAGGACGCGGGGAGATACAGCAGGGGAAACGCGTCGCGCCACCACGTCGTGTTCTGGCTGTTGAAGGGACACCATGTACCCGACGAGAGTGCGACGGCCGGCCCGCGCTCGAATCGGAACGGCAGGTCGAACAGCATGCGATAGATCGCATCGACGTCCGGGTCGTCGTCGACGAGCCCCTGCTGGATCGGAGCGTCGACGAGACCGACAGCAAGCGAGTCGTACTGCGGCACGCCCGCACGCGCCGCGTCGATCGGGAATCCTCGCGGCCAGATCGGCGCCTCCGAGAAGTAGCGGTACGCGTTCACCCAGCCACTCGCGGCGACGCTCCGCGCCGATTGCCGGCGGGTACGCGCCGCCCAGAACTGCTCGCCCGCAACCGTGTCGTCATCGGTCTCGACGATGACCGGCGCGCCGGCTCTCATCGCGATCAGGAAACCGAGGTTCTTGCGCGCGTAGTGGCCGACCGGGCAGATCGCGGCGAGCTCGAACGGGAGCTCGCGCTGGCGCTCGAGGCTGTAGAAGTCGCACCCGTCCAGCTCGGTCCACGGCGGGCTCGCGCCGTCCCCGACGAGAACGAAGTCGACGCCGTGCCGCTGCGCGTCGCGCGCGAGCTGCTCGAGCCCCGGCGTCGCTCCCGCGATCGACGTGATGACGAGGCAGGTGCCGTCGGTCATCAGAGCTCCCCGGCGAGCCGCATCCGAAAGAGCTGCCAGAGATTCGCCACCGACTCCTCGATCGCGCGGCGATCGACATGGTGACTCGCCGCGCCGTACTCGATCGGGATCTCCGCGATCTGGAGCCCGCGGCAATGTGCCTTCAGCTCCGTCTGGAAGAACGGCCCCTTCGAGCGGACTCCACGCGCGAGCGCGTGCTCGATCGCTTCCCGCGTGAAGAGCTGAAAGCCGCTCGTCATGTCGCGGAGCGCGGTGCCGAGCAGCAGGTTCGTCATGAATGTCCCTGCGCGGCTGACGAACCGACGCCCGACGCGCGCGTGATTGACGCCGCCCACGACGAACCGGCTGCCGAACACACAGTCCCTCCCGCGCGCCATCTCGTCGAAGAACGCGCCGATCTCGTGCGGGTCGTGACTGAACCCGGCGTCGATCTCGAGGATCCAGTCGCAGCCGTCCGCAAGCGCCTCGCGATACCCGCGGATGTACGCATCCGCGACACCGGCGGTCTCAGGCGCCCAGATCACGCGCAGCTCCGGGTGGACGAGCCGGTGCCTCTCGAGCAGCAGACGCGTGTCGTCGCGCGACACCCGGTCGACGACAACGAAGAGAGCGACGGAACGGAACGGATATCGGCTGCACTCGTCGAGCACCGCGTCGACGAACTCGACTGCCGTGCCGGCTTCGTTCGCCATCGGGCAGACGACGCCGAGCCGCAGCGCCGCGAACGAGCCGGTCCGCGCGGTTTCCGCTCCCGACGACAGCGTCACGACGGAAACAGGTTGCCGCAGGGGACGAAGGCTGGGGGTGCTATAGGGCGAGTGAATCCGCCGAAGATGAGAATCCGATTAGCTGCCACGATCGATTTCGGCCGGCTCATGCACGACCGATGGTCGTGCGACGGGCGCCGACGGCGCATCGGGGAGATCGCCGAGGGGGCGCCGTAGTCTCCCGCCGTTCAGGTGACGGTCAGGATCGGCGGCGGCTGACGGGGCGCGACCGACCGCATAGGCTTCGCCCTCGTGCGCGCCACGCCGCCGTCCGTCGAGCCGACGCTCCCGCCCTGGTGGTCGACCGAGGCCGAGCGCGACGGCATCGAGCCGGCCGCTCCCCCCACTCGAGGGGGAGGCGACGGTCGAGGCCTGCATCGTCGGCGGTGGCTTCACGGGCCTCTGGACGGCGCTTGCGGTTCGTGCGCGCGAGCCGTCCGCACGCATCGCGGTGCTGGAGGCCGAACGCTGCGGGGCGGGGCCGAGCGGACGGAACGGCGGCTTCTTGCACGGCTACTGGGCGAGCGCCGGCGAGCTGCGCACGCTGCTCGGCACCGACGCGGCGTTGGAGCTCGCACGTGCGGGCGAAGGCATCATCCCCGCGGTCCGTGCGTTCGGTCCCGAGGTTTGGCTGCGAGAAGGCGGCATGTTGATGGTGTCGACGACGCCGTCCCAGGACGCAGCGATCGACGCGGCCGTGCGGGCGGCGGACGAGGTCGGCGCCGCCGAAGAGGCGGTCGGGCTCGACGAGCGCGCGCTCGCCGCGCGCATCGAGTCGCCGGTGTTCCGCCGCGGCGTCTTCTTCCGCGAGTGCGCGACGGTGCAGCCCGCCCGCCTCGTGCGCGCGCTTCGGCGTGCGGCGCTCGCCGCCGGCATCGATCTCTACGAGGGAACGCCCGCGGTCGACGTCGCGGAGGGCGTCGTCAAGACGCCGCTCGGGCGCGTGCAGAGCCGACGCTAACGGGCTGCTGTGCCCGGTTCAACCTCCGCTGCGTGAAGATCGCCGACGAGATGCGGGCCGAAGGCCTCCTCCGGCCGCCGCGGGGGAATACGAGAGCCCACGACGAGCCCGATCGCGAGCGCCGCCACGCAGAGCCCGAAGGCGGCGGTGTAGCCGTGCGCACTCGGATAGCCGCTCGCCCCGATCGTGCCCGCGAGCAGCGACGCGGTCGCCGCGCCGCCGAACGCGCCGCCGATCGTG
>DASYGK010000023.1:0-31283 GCA_035999905.1 Gaiellaceae bacterium
GGCGGCCACAAGCGCCGCTACCGGATCATCGACTTCAAGCGCCTGAAGGACGGCGTGCCGGCGAAGGTCGCGTCGATCGAGTACGACCCGAACCGGTCGGCCCGCATCGCGCTGCTCCACTACCTCGACGGCGAGAAGGCCTACATCCTCGCGCCCGCGCAGCTGCGCGTCGGCACGATGGTGCAGTCCGGCCCCGACGCCGACATCAAGGTCGGCAACGCGCTCCCGCTCGAGAACATCCCGACCGGCACGCTCGTGCACAACGTCGAGCTGAAGCCGGGCCAGGGTGCGAAGATGGCGCGCTCGGCGGGCTCGGGCATCCAGCTCGTCGCGAAGGACGCCGGCTACGCCGTGCTCCGCCTTCCGTCGGGCGAGATGCGCCGCGTGCCGCTCACGTGCCGCGCGACCGTCGGCCAGGTCGGCAACGTCGACCACCAGAACATCAACTGGGGCAAGGCCGGCCGCAACCGCTGGAAGGGCAAGCGCCCGTCCGTGCGCGGCTCGGCGATGAACCCGGTCGACCACCCGCACGGCGGCGGCGAGGGCAAGTCGAAGGGCGGACGCCACCCGGTCACCCCGTGGGGCGTGCCGACGCTCGGCAAGCGCACGCGCGCCAAGCACAAGGAGTCCGACAAGCTGATCGTTCGCGGCCGTCGCCGCGGGAAGGACACCCGTAGATGAGTAGAAGCTCGAAGAAGGGGCCTTTCGTGGAGGAGCGGCTGCTGAGCCGCATCACCGCCATGAACGCATCCGGCTCCAAGAACATGATCCGCACCTGGTCGCGCTCGTCCACCGTCTTCCCGGAGATGGTCGGCCACACGATCGCGGTGCACGACGGCCGCAAGCACGTGCCGGTGTTCGTGTCCGAGCAGATGGTCGGGCACAAGCTCGGCGAGTTCGCTCCGACGCGCACCTTCAAGGGCCACGCCGGCGACAAGGCAGCGAAGGTCAAGCGGTAATGGCTGCAGTCGAGACACGCCCGCAGACGGTCCGCGCCCAGGCGAAGTGGGTGCACTCGAGCGCGCGCAAGGCGCGGCTCGTCACCGACCTCATCCGCGGCCGCTCGGTGCCGGAGGCGCGCACGATCCTCGCGTTCTCGCAGCGCGCCGTCGCGAAGGACATCGAGAAGGTGCTCCGCTCGGCCGTCGCGAACGCCGAGTCGCGCCCCGACCTGCACTGGAACGGCGACGACCTCATCGTCCTCACCGCGTACGCCGACGAGGGCCCGACGCTGAAGCGCTGGCGCGCCCGCGCCCGCGGCCGCGTCGCACGCATCCGCAAGCGGACGTGCCACATCACGCTCGAGCTGGCGCCGAACCCGCGCGCGCTCGTGTTCGACAAGCCCGCGGAGGAGAAGAAATCGCGCAAGACGCGCGCGCCGAAGGACACCGCGGTGGAGACGACCGCAACCGTTGAGGAGACGGCCGACACGCCGGCTCCCGTCGAGGAGAAGCCCAAGGCTGCTCGCCGGCGCAAGAAGACCGAGGAGAGTGACAGCTAATGGGTCAGAAGATCCATCCCGGCGGAATGCGCGTCGGCGTCATCCACGACTGGAAGTCGAACTGGTACACGGGCAAGAAGGAGTTCCCGCAGTACCTGCTCGAGGACGTGAAGATCCGCGAGCACATCTACAAGAAGCTCTCGCACGCGGGCCTCTCCGACATCCTGATCCGCAAGGACAAGCAGCGGATCACCGTGGACATCTACACCGCGCGCCCCGGCATCGTGATCGGCAAGTCGGGCGTCGAGGTGGACGCGCTCCGCAAAGAGCTGCACGCGCTGACGCAGAAGAACGTCCACATCAACATCAACGAGATCAAGCGCCCCGAGCTCGATGCGAAGCTCGTCGCGCAGTCGATCGCCGAGCAGCTCTCGAACCGCGTCGCGTTCCGCCGCGCCATGAAGCGCGCGCTCGCGTCTGCGATCCGCTCCGGCGCTGCCGGCGTGAAGATCCAGTGCTCGGGCCGCCTCGGCGGCGGCGAGATGAGCCGGCGCGAGACGTACAACGAGGGTCGCGTGCCGCTGCACACGATCCGCGCCGACATCGACTACGGCTTCGTCGAGGCGCGCACGGCCTCCGGCCGCATCGGCGTCAAGGTCTGGATCAACAAGGGCGAGATCATGCCCGCGGGCTACGAGAGCGTCACGGGCGGCGAGCAGCGTCTCGGCGACCAGGATGCACGCCGCCGCCGCGGCGGCGCGACCGAGGGCCTCGGCGCGTCGCGCGAGAGCGGCCGCGGCCGCAGCCAGGACCGCGAGGGCCTCGGGCCGGTCAAGCGCCGGCGCGGGCCGGGCGGTGCGGGCGGCGGGGCCGGCGGTGCAGGTCGCGGCGGTGCAGGCGGCCGCGGTGCCGGCGGCGGTCGCGGTCCCGGCGGCGCCGGTGGTGCAGGCGGCGGCCGTGGACGCGGTCCCGCGCAGGGCTCGCGCCCCGCGGCGGGCGGCAGCTCCGGCAGGCAGCAGCGCCCGCCGGCGGCCGAGAAGCCGAAGACCGACGAGACGACGCCGCCCGCGGCCGAGCCGAAGGTCGACACGACCCCGGAGACGACCGGCGGCGAGGGAGCTGAGAGCTAGCCATGTTGATGCCGAAGAAGACGAAGTTCCGCAAGGTGCATCGCGGCCGCCGCGGCGGCGAGACGAAGGGCCAGTCGACCGTGCAGTTCGGCGACTACGGCCTGAAGGCGATGGACCGCGGCTGGATCACGAACCGGCAGATCGAGGCGGCCCGGATCGCGATGACGCGCAAGATCAAGCGCGGCGGCAAGGTCTGGATCAACGTGTTCCCCGACAAGAGCTTCACGAAGAAGCCCGCCGAGACCCGCATGGGCTCCGGTAAGGGCTCGCCCGAAGGCTGGGTCGCAGTGATCAAGCCCGGGCGCGTGATGTTCGAGCTCGCCGGCGTTCCCGAGCCTCTGGCAAAGGAAGCGCTCCGGCTGGCCGGGCAGAAGCTGTCGGTCCGGACGAAGGTCGTCTCGCGGGAGGACGAGCTGTTTTGACCAGAGCGAGCGAACTCAGAGATCTGTCCGACGACGAGCTGGGCGACCGCTTGAAGGAGCGGCGGCAGGAGCTCTTCAACCTGCGGTTCCAGTCCGTCACCGGCGCGCTCGAGAACTCGGCGCGTCTGAAATTGGCAAAGCGCGAGATTGCGCGGATTCTCACGGTCGTCACCGAGCGTGAAGCGACGAAGGCGAAGGCGAGCTAGATGGCTGACGAAGAGAAGAACGAGACAACCGAAGAGACTCCGGTGGAGGAGACCCCGGCGGCCGAGGAGACCCCGGCCGTCGAGGAGACCCCTGCCGCGGAGGAGCCCGCAGCGGAGGCCGAGGCGCCCGTCGCCGACGAGCCCGCCGCCGAGGAGCCCGAGGCAGCCGCAGAGCCGGAGGCCGCCGCAGAGCCGGAGGCGCCGGCCGAGCCGCAGGCGCAGTCCCAGCCGAAGAAGAAGTACAAGCGGCTGCCGCGCCCGCTGCGCCCATCCAAGACACGGGTCAAGCGCCCCGCGCCGTCCGGCGAGCGCAAGCCGATCTCCCGTGAGCCGAAGCCGGAGCACGATCGCGGCCGCCGCCAGGAGCGGCGCGGCGTCGTCGTCTCCGACGCGATGGACAAGACGATCGTCGTCAAGGTCGACACGATCCGCGCGCACCCGCGCTACAAGAAGGTCATCCGCCGCTCGATCAAGTTCCACGCGCATGACGAGCAGAACAGCGCGAAGGTCGGCGACGTCGTCCGCATCGTCGAGACGCGGCCGCTGTCGAAGACGAAGAACTGGCGCCTCGCCGAGATCGTCGAGGCAGCGAAATGATCCAGCAGGAGTCCCGTCTCAAGGTGGCCGACAACACCGGCGCCCGCGAGATCCTCTGCATCCGCGTGATGGGCGGTCACCATCGCCGTTACGCGCGCGTGGGCGACATCATCGTCGGCACCGTCAAGACGGCGACGCCGCAGGGCGCGATCAAGAAGGGCGAGGTCGTGCGCGCGGTCGTCGTGCGGACGAAGAAGCCGTTCGGCCGCAACGACGGCACGTCGATCGCGTTCGACGAGAACGCCGCGGTGATCATCGACAACCAGCGCAACCCGCGCGGGACGCGCATCTTCGGTCCGGTCGCGCGCGAGCTGCGCGAGCGCAACTTCATGAAGATCGTCTCCCTCGCCCCGGAGGTTCTCTAGCCGTGTCGCAGACCATGAAGATCCGCGCGGGCGACACCGTCGAGGTGCGCACCGGCAAGGACCGCGGGAAGCGCGGCCGCGTCATCGAGGCGCTCCCGAAGCAGAACCGCGTCCTCGTGGAGAACATCAACCTCATCAAGCGGCATCAGCGCCCGCGCCCCGTCCAGAACCAGAGCCGGATGGGCGGCCCGCAGATCATCCCGGGCGGGATCATCGAGCGGCCGGCGGCGATGCAGGTGTCGAACGTCATGGTCGTCTGCCCGACGTGCAAGAAGGCGACGCGCGTCGGCACGGTGACGAAGACGGTGAAGGACAAGACGATTCGCGTCCGTGTTTGCAAGAACCCGGAGTGCGGCCAGGAGATCGACAAGTAATGGCGACCACCGAGACATATACGCCGAGGCTCAAGGAGCGGTACGAGAACGAGATCCGTCCGAAGTTGAAGGACGAGCTCGGCCTGAGCTCGGTCATGCAGGTGCCGAAGATCGAGAAGATCACGCTCAACATGGGCGTCGGCGAGGCGAAGACCGATGCGAAGCAGCTCGACGCTGCGATGGACGAGCTGACGATCATCGCCGGACAGCGGCCGCAGTTGCGCAAGGCGCGCAAGTCGGTCGCGCAGTTCAAGATCCGCGAGGGCATGCCGATCGGCGCGAAGGTGACGCTGCGCGGCGCCCGCATGTACGAGTTCCTCGACCGGCTGATCTCCATCGCGCTGCCGCGCATTCGCGACTTCCGCGGGCTCAACCCGAACTCGTTCGACGGACGCGGCAACTACTCGCTCGGCGTGCGCGAGCAGATCATCTTCCCCGAGATCAACTACGACGACATTCAGCAGGTCCGCGGCCTCGACGTGACCATCACGACGAGCGCCACGACCGACGAGCAGGCCCACGCGCTGCTGACGGCACTCGGTTTGCCGTTCACCGGCGACGACGGCAGGAGGGAATCACTTGGCTAAGACGAGCCTCGTCGTCAAGCAGAAGCGGCCGCAGAAGTTCAAGGTCCGCAACTACACGCGCTGCAACCGGTGCGGCCGGCCGCGCGCGGTGTTCCGCAAGTTCGGCGTTTGCCGCATCTGCCTGCGGGAGCTCGCCCACCAGGGCGCCATCCCCGGCATGACGAAGTCAAGTTGGTAGGAGAGAAGACGTGCTGACCGATCCGATCGCAGACATGCTCACCCGCATCCGGAACGCCAACAAGGCGCTCCACGAGAAGGCCACCATGCCGAGCTCGAAGATGAAGGTGGAGCTCGCCCGCCTCCTGAAGGAGGAGGGCTACATCCGGGACTATCACGTCGAGAAGGGCGAGTCCTTCGATACCCTGGTCGTCGATCTCAAGTTCGGCCGCAACCGCGAGCGGGTCATCTCGGGCCTGAAGCGCGTGTCGAAGCCGGGCCGCAGGGTCTACGCGCGGAAGGACCGTCTCCCGCGCGTGCTGGGCGGCATGGGAGTCGCAGTGCTGTCCACGTCGTCTGGTCTCGTCACCGGTCGCACCGCGCAGGAGCGCGGGATCGGCGGCGAGGTCGTCTGCTTCATCTGGTGATCTCATGAGCCGAATCGGAAAAGCACCCATCGAAGTCCCCGCGGGCGTGACCGTCCAGGTGGAGCCCGGCCGCGTGGCCGTGAGCGGCCCCCTCGGCTCGCTCCAGCAGGTCGTGCCGCAGCGCATGAAGATCCAGCAGGACGGCGACACGATCACCGTCACGCGCCCGACCGAGCGCGCGCCCGACCGCGAGCTGCACGGCCTCACGCGGACGCTCGTCGCGAACATGGTCGAAGGCGTGACGAAGGGCTTCGAGAAGAAGCTCGAGATCCAGGGCGTCGGCTATCGCGCCGCGCTGAAGGGGACCGACCTCGAGCTTCAGGTCGGCTACTCCCATCCCGTGACGATCAAGCCGCGCACGGGCATCACGTTCGAGGTCCCCGCGCCGACCCAGGTGATCGTCAAGGGCACCGACAAGCAGCAGGTCGGGCAGACCGCTGCCGAGATCCGCAAGGTGCGGCCGCCGGAGCCCTACAAGGGCAAGGGCATCCGCTACGAAGGCGAATACGTCCGCCGGAAGGTTGGTAAGCGTGCCTAGCTTGACCGTCAGCGAATCCAGGGCGCGCCGGCACCGCCGTGTGCGCGGCAAGGTTGCGGGCACGGCCGAGCGGCCGCGTCTCGCGGTCTTCCGCTCGAACCGCGGCATCGAAGCGCAGCTCGTCGACGACGAGACCGGGCGCACGCTCGCGTCGGCGTCGTGGCTCGCGCTGGCGAAGTCGTTCAAGGGCGACAAGTCGGCGCAGGCGGCGGAAGTCGGCAAGGCGCTCGCCGCGAACGCGAAGAAGGCCGGGATCGAGACAGTCGTCTTCGATCGCGGCGGCTATCTCTACCACGGTCGCGTGAAGGCGCTGGCTGACGGTGCACGCGAGGGAGGGTTGCAGTTCTGATGGCTGTCGATTTCTCAGAGACACGCGAGCTGAAAGAGCGCGTCGTCGAGATCAACCGCGTCGCCAAGGTGGTCAAGGGCGGACGGCGCTTCTCGTTTACGGCGCTCGTCGTCGTCGGCGACGAGATCGATCGCGTCGGCGTCGGCTACGGCAAGGCGCGTGAGGTCCCGCTCGCGATCACGAAGGCGGTCGAGGACGCGAAGAAGAATCTCTTCACCGTGCCGAAGCACGGATCGACGATCACCCACGAGGTGCTCGGCCGGTTCGACGCGGCGCGCGTGATGCTCCGCCCGGCCTCCGAGGGCACCGGCGTCATCGCCGGCGGCGGCGTGCGTGCCGTGCTCGAGCTCGCCGGTGTGCGCAACGTGCTCGCGAAGAGCCTCGGCACGACGAACCCGATCAACATGGCGAAGGCGACGATCGCCGCGCTCAAGGAGCTGCGCAGGCCTGAAGATGTCGCCAGGATTCGCGGCAAGCAGATCAGCGAGGTGCTGCCGCTGCCGTCGATCAAGAAGGGGGCGCCCGTCGTCGAGGAGGCGGCCGCCGTGGTCGCCGCCCCGGTCGTCGTGGAGGAGCCCGTCGTCGAGGAGCAGCCCGTCGTCGAGGAGCCCGCAGCCGCGGAGCCCGTCGCGGAGGAGCCGGAGGCGCCCGTCGCGGCCGCCGAGCCCGAGGCGCCGGCCGAGCCGGCCGCCGAGGAGAAGCCGAAGCGGCGCGGTGTGCGCAAGAAGAAGGACGAGAGCTAACGTGGCTCGCGTGAAGATCACCCAGGTCAGGAGCCAGATCGGCCAGAGCGAGCGGCATCGCGGCACGCTGCGCGCGCTCGGCCTCGGCAAGATCGGCCGCACCGCCGAGCAGACCGAGTCACCGGTCCTCGCCGGCATGCTGCGCAAGGTCCGTCACCTCGTGAAGGTCGAGGAGGCATAGTGGGCGAGAGAGAGCTGAACCTGTCGACGTTGAAGCCCGCGCAGGAGCGCGTCGACCGCAAGCGCGTCGGCCGCGGGCCGGGCTCCGGCAAGGGCAAGTACGCCGGCCGCGGCAACAAGGGCCAGAAGTCGCGCGCGGGCTCGCACAAGATGCGCGCCGGCTTCGAGGGCGGGCAGATGCCGATCCACATGCGCATCGGCAAGCTGCGCGGCTCGACGTCGAAGGACGCGATGCCGGTCGGCCCGTTCCGCACCGAGACCGTGCCCGTGAACATCCGCGACCTCGACCGGTTCGACGCCGGCGCCGAGGTGACGCCGGAGTCGCTCGTCGAGAAGCGCCTGATCAAGAACACGAAGATCGACATCAAGCTGCTCGGCAGCGGCGAGCTCTCGAAGAAGCTCACGGTGCGCGTGCACAAGATCTCGGCGACGGCGCGCGAGAAGATCGAAGCCGCCGGCGGCACCGTCGAGCTGCTGCGCGAGCCGAAGGTGCGCAAGCCGAAGCATCACAAGGGAAAGCCGACGACGGCTGCGGCCACCCCGGCCGCTGCTGCCGACGACACGGCGGGCGAGCCCGAAGCGGCCGCCGCCGAGTCCGACGCAGCACCCAGCGAGGAGTAGCCGGTGCTCTCCTGGCTCGCCAACGCGTGGCGCGTCCCCGAGCTGCGGAAGCGCGTGCTGTTCACGGCCGTCGTGCTCGCGATCTACCGCCTCGGCTCGTGGATCCCCGCACCGGGGATCGACCAGCAGGCGATCCAGCAGTACTTCAGCGGCGCCGGCGGCGGCATCCTGACGCTGCTCAACCTCTTCTCGGGCTCCGCGCTCTCGCGCTTCTCGATCTTCGCGCTCGGAATCATGCCGTACGTCACCGCGTCGATCATCGTGCAGCTCCTGACCGTCGTCATCCCGACGCTCGAGCGGCTGCAGAAGGAAGGCGAGGCGGGCTACGCGAGGATCACGCAGTACACGCGCTACCTCACGGTCGTGCTCGCCGCCGCGCAGGCGACGGGGTACGCGTTCCTCTTCAAGCGCCAGGGCGCGCTGCCGAACGTGAACGCCGGCAAGCTCGTGATCATCGTCCTCACGCTCACCGCCGGTACCGCGATCCTCATGTGGATGGGTGAGCTGATCACGAAGCGCGGCGTAGGCAACGGCATCTCGCTGCTGATCTTCGCGTCGATCCTCGCGTATGCCCCGACGGGTATCAGCGCGTGGATCAACGGCGGCACCGTCGAGCGCCTGCTCTTCCCGCTCGTCGCGATCGGCGTCGTCGTCGCGGTCGTCTTCGTGCAGGAAGGCCAGCGGCGCATCCCCGTGCAGTACGCGCGGCGGCAGCTCGGCAACAGGCAGACGACCGGCGGCGCGACCTACATGCCGTTGCGCGTCAACATGGCCGGCGTGATCCCGGTGATCTTCGCCGCCGCGATCATGGCGCTCCCGCCGACGCTCTCGCAGTTCATCCCGTCGTGGAGCGGTTTCGTCAACCGGCACTTCCTGCCGACGAACTGGTCGTACCTCGGCATCGAGGCCGTGCTGATCATCCTCTTCACGTACTTCTACACCTCGGTGCAGTTCAACCCGGTCGACCAGGCCGACAACCTGCGCAAGAACGGCGGCTACATCCCCGGCATCCGTCCGGGCCCGCCGACCGCGGCGTATCTCGACCGCGTGCTGCAGCGGCTGACGCTGCCCGGCTCGCTCTTCCTCGCGACGATCGCGGTGGCGCCGAGCATCTTCATCAAGTACTTCGGCTTCTCGCAGGCCACGAGCCGCGCGCTCGGCGGCACGTCCGTCCTCATCGTCGTCGGCGTCGCGCTCGACACGATGCGGCAGATGGAGTCGCAGATGATGATGCGGCACTACGAGGGCTTCCTCCGCTAGTGAACGTCCTCTTGCTCGGACCGCAGGGCTCCGGTAAGGGCACGCAGGCGAAGAAGCTCGCGGCCACATACGGCCTGCCGCACATCGCGACCGGCGACATGATCCGCGAGATGAAGGAGCTTCCGACGGCTGCCGGACGGGAGCTGAAGGAGGTCTACGACCGGGGCGACCTCGTCTCCGACGGCCTGATGGTGCGCCTCATCGCGGAGCGGCTCGACCGCGGCGACACGATGCGCGGCTTCGTGCTCGACGGGTTCCCGCGCACGCTCGCGCAGGCCGAGGCGCTCGACGACCTGCTCCGCGACCTCGGGCGCTCGATCGACATCGTCTTCGAGTTCCAGGTGCCGGACCGCGCGCAGCTGCTCGAGCGGATGCTCAAGCGCGCCGCGGAGGAGAACCGCTCCGACGACACGCCGGAGGCGATCGAGCGCCGGCTCGAGCTCTACGACAAGGAGACCGCGCCGCTCGTCGACTTCTACCGCTCGCGCCACGGCAACGTCGTCGGCATCCATGCGGGCCGCGCGATCGACGAGGTGTTCCACGAGATCCAGGAGTCACTCGCCTCGCTGGAGGCGCGCGCGTGATCATCCGCAAGTCCGCGCACGAGATCGAGGGCATGGCGCGCGCCGGCGAGCTCGTGCACGAGACGCTGCAGCTCTGCGCCGAGGTGCTCGAGCCCGGGATGACGATGCTCGAGCTCGACCGCATCGCCGAGGAGCACATCCGCTCGAGGGGCGGCGTGCCGACCTCGAAGGGCTACAAGGGATTCCCCGCCGCGCTCTGCCTCTCGCCGAACTCGATGGTCGTGCACGGGATCCCGACCGACTACCGCGCGCAGGAGGGCGACCTCATCTCGGTCGACCTCGGCGTCACGCTGAACGGCCTCGTCGCCGACAGCGCCGTCACGCTCCCGGTCGGCGAGATCGACGCCGAGGCGCAGCGGCTGCTCGATGTCTGCCAGGAGGCGCTCGCAGCCGGCATCGCAGAGGCTCGGATCGGCAACCGGCTCTCTGACATCTCGCACGCCGTCCAGGTCGTCGTCGAGGAGGCCGGCTTCTCGGTCGTCCGGAGCCTCGTCGGCCACGGCGTCGGCCGCTCCTACCACGAGGACCCCCAGATCCCGAACTACGGCCCTCCGGGCCGGGGGCCGCTGCTCCAGGAGGGGATGACCCTCGCGATCGAGCCGATGATCACGGCGGGGGCGCCGGACGTCTACGTCCACGAGGACGACTGGTCGATCTCGTCGGCCGACGACTCCCTCGCAGCCCACTTCGAGCACACCGTCGCGCTCACCCAGGACGGGCCCCGGATCCTCACGAAAGCCGGAGCCGCTTTGCTACGATGACTGCCCGCCGCGCACCGGCTTTGCCGTGCGCGCGCACGCCGCTGTAACCAGACCGTACCGAAAGGAAATGCCCACCAAGGAAGAGAAGATCGAGGTCGAAGGCGAGGTCGTCGAGGCCCTCCCGAGCACGATGTTTCGGGTTGAGGTGGACGGCGGCCACTCCGTGCTGGCCACCATCTCCGGAAAGATGCGCAAGCACTACATCCGCATCCTTCCCGGGGACAAGGTCAAGGTGGAGCTGAGCCCGTACGACCTGAACCGCGGTCGGATCACCTACAGGCATCGTTGACATGAAAGTACGCCCCTCCGTCAAGCCCATGTGCGAGCGCTGCCGCGTGATCAAGCGGCACGGCACGACCATGGTCATCTGCAGCAATCCCCGTCACAAGCAAAGGCAGGGTTAACACCGCGTGGCAAGAATCGCCGGAGTCAATCTCCCGAACCAGAAGCGGCTCGAGATCGGGCTGACGTACATCTACGGCATCGGCCAGCCGACGGCGCGCAAGGTCGCAGCCGCGCTCGGCCTGTCGCCGGACACGAAGATCCGCGACCTCACCGACGACGAGGTGACGAAGCTCCGCAACTACATCGACGCCGAGCTCGAGGTGGAGGGCGACCTGCGCCGCGAGCGGCAGCAGGCGATCAAGCGCCTCTCCGAGATCGGCGCCTACCGGGGCCTCCGGCACCGGCGCGGCCTGCCGACGCACGGCCAGCGGACGAAGACGAACGCGCGCACCCGGAAAGGCCCGAAGAAGACCGTCGGCCGCGGGAAGAAGGCGAAGTAAATGGCGCCTCCGAGGAGACAAGCCGCCACGCGCGGCCGCACGCGGCGCAAGGTCAAGAAGAACATCGCCATCGGCCAGGCGCACATCAAGACGAGCTTCAACAACACGATCGTCGCCCTGACCGACAAGGAGGGCAACGTGATCGCCTGGGAGTCGGCCGGCTCGGCCGGGTTCAAGGGCTCGCGCAAGTCGACGCCGTTCGCAGCGCAGGTCACGGCCGACGCGTGCGCGCGCAAGGGCATGGATCACGGCCTCCAGAAGGTCGAGGTCTTCGTGAAGGGCCCCGGCTCCGGACGCGAGACGGCGATCCGCTCGCTCCAGGCCGCCGGCCTCGAGATTCTGTCCGTCAAGGACGTCACCCCGCAGGCTCACAACGGCGTGCGGCAGCGAAAGCGGAGGCGGGTCTAATGGCACGTGATCTTGGTCCCAAGTGCCGCATCTGCCGCCGCGAGGGAATGAAGCTGTTCCTGAAAGGCGAGCGCTGCCTCACGGAGAAGTGCGCGATCGAGCGCCGCTCGTATCCGCCGGGTGAGCACGGCCGCGGCCGCATCAAGCAGAGCGAGTACCTGTTGCAGCTCCGTGAGAAGCAGAAGGCGCGCCGCTACTACGGGCTGCTCGAGAAGCAGTTCCGCGGCTACTACGAGAAGGCGTCGCGCCGTTCGGGCGTCACCGGCGAAGAGCTGCTGCGGATGCTCGAGACGCGTCTCGACAACGTCGTGTACCGGCTCGGCTTCGCCGCGTCGCGCGCACAGGCGCGCCAGCTCGTCCGCCACGGCCACTTCCACGTGAACGGCCGCCGCGTCAACATCCCGTCGTTCCAGGTTCGTCCCAACGATGTCGTCACCGTGCCGCCGAGCTCGGCTGCGCAGCAGACGATCCGGGACGCGACCGACCTCGTCTCAACCGTCGCTCCGTGGCTGCAGGCCGACCACGACGGCCTCACCGGCAAGGTGCTAAAGCAGCCCGAGCGGGGCGAGATCGACACGCCGGTCCAAGAGCAGCTCATCGTCGAGCTCTATTCGAAGTAAGGGAAAGGGATCTCTTTGGCAACTCGCGCAATCGACTTTCAGATTCCGAAGATCATCCACGAGGACGCGGACGATCATCGCGGAGTCTTCGTCATCGAGCCGCTCGACCGCGGCTTCGGTCACACGTTCGGCAACTCGCTGCGCCGCGTGCTGCTCTCGTCGCTCGAGGGCGCCGCAGTCACCTCGGTGAAGGTCGAGGGGACGGCGCACGAGTTCACGACGCTTCCGGGCGTGCGTGAGGACGTGACCGACATCGTCCTGAATCTCAAGAACCTCGTCGCGCGTCTGCACGGCGACTCCCCGGAGGTCGAGGTGCACATCGCGGCCAAGGGCCCGGGCATCGTCACCGCCGGCGACATCGAGGCCCCCGCGGAGCTCGAGATCCTCAACCCGGAGCTCGAGATCGCGAACCTCGCCGACCGCGGGCGTCTCGAGATGACGCTCACGATCGGGCGCGGCCGCGGCTACATGCCGGCCGAGCTCAACCGCGGGCCGCAGCACACCATCGGCGTGATCCCGATCGACTCGATCTTCACGCCCGTGCGCCGCGTCGCCTACCAGGTGGAGTCCGCCCGCGTCGGGCAGCGCACCGACTACGACAAGCTCACGCTCGACATCACGACCGACGGCTCCGTCGAGCCGAAGGAGGCGCTCGGCGAGGCCGCCGAGGTGCTGATCCGCCAGCTCGCGATCTTCACGGACATCGAGAAGATGGAGGGCTTCGGCGAGTCGGCGGCGGTCGTCGGCGAAGGCGCCGGCCCCGAGGCCGCGCTCGCACATGGGATGGAGAACTTCCCGATCGAAGAGCTCGAGCTCGGCGTCCGCTCGTACAACTGCCTCAAGCGCGTCGGCATCGAGACGATCGGCGACCTCGTGATGAAGACCGAGAACGAGCTCGCCGCGATCCCGAACTTCGGCAAGAAGTCGATCGAGGAGGTCAAGGAGACCCTGCAGCAGCACGGGCTCAACCTCCGCGGCGACAACGGCGGCGGCGGAGGCCTGGAGTAACTCGTGGCGTCTCCGACGGTCGCATCCGTACTTCCGCCGGCTGCAAACCGGCGCGCTGCGGCGTCCTCGGTCGCATCCGTAGCGACCGCTACGAATGCTCCCTGCGTCCTTGCATCGCTTGGTTTTCGCTCGGCGGAAGCACGGCACGGCCATCGGAAACACCACTAATGCGTCACGCGAAGACAGGCAAGAAGCTCGGGCGCGACTCCGCCCACCGGAAGGCGCTGTACGCGAACCTCGCGTGCTCGCTGATCGAGCACGGGCGGATCAAGACGACCGAGGCCAAGGCGAAGGCCGTCAAGCCGTACGCGGAGAAGATGATCACGCTCGGCCGCCGCGGCGATCTCCACGCCCGGCGGCAGGCGCTGTCCGAGCTGCGGACGCAGGAGATCGTGCACAAGCTCTTCGCCGACGTGGCCCCGCGCATGGCCGACCGGCCGGGCGGCTACACGCGGATCATCAAGATCGGGCACCGGCAGGGCGACGCGGCCGAGATGGTGTATCTCGAGCTCGTCGACTTCGATCCGGCCGCGGCGCGCTAGTACGCGTGTACTAGCCGAGCGCGTTCCCGAGGCCGGCACTGACCGCGGCGATGATGATGCCCGCGAACGTGACGATCCCGAGCGCGCGGATGAACGCGTCCTCGAAGAACTTCCAGCGCAGATAGGCGAGCACGAGCAGCTCGAAGCCGACGACGACGATCGCCGTGACGAGCGCCACGTGGTAGGTCGGGATGAGGAACGGCAGGGTGTGCAGGATGCCGCCGAGGAACGTGCCGCCGCCCGTGATCGATCCGCGCATGATCGGGTTGCCGCGACCGGTCAGCTCGCCGGTGTCGGACAGCCCTTCGGAGAAGCCCATGCTGACGCCCGCGCCGAGTGCCGTGACGAGGCCGGCGACGAACGCGAAGCGCGTGTTGTGCGTCGCGAGCGCGATGCCGAAGATGGGGGCGAGCGTCGACAGCGAGCCGTCGACGAGCCCGACCATCAGCGGCTGGACGCGCTGGAGGAGAAACTGATGCTCGTTGCCCACGTGTATAGAGTGTATCATCCCGTGTGCAAGTGCCTAGAACATAAGGCACTCCTGACAAGCGACGTCAGGGCCGCCTGACGTGCGCCTCAGATTGACGATCGAGTACGACGGCGCCCCGTACCGCGGCTGGGCGGCGCAGCCCGGCCTCCCGACGGTCGAGGGGACGCTGCGCGACGCACTGGCAGCGACGTTCACCTCGTTCGAGCACCTCGCGGTCGCCGGCCGCACGGACACGGGCGTGCACGCGCTCGCACAGGTCGCCTCCGTCGACGTCGAGGGCGGGCCGCCGCCCGGCCGTGCCGCGTCGGCCCTGAACACCGAGCTGCCCCCGTCGATCTCCGTGATCGCGGCCGAGGAGGCGCCGGCCGGATTCCACGCGCGGCACTCCGCACGCTCGCGCACGTACCGCTACCGGATCTTCAACCGGCGCCTGCGCTCTCCGTTCGAGGAGACGCGCAGCTGGTGGATCTCGCGCGCGCTCGACGAGGAGCGGCTCGCGCGCGCGGCGGCGCTCCTCCCGGGCGAGCACGACTTTCGCGCGTTCACGCCGACCGAGACGCAGCACACGGTGTTCGTCCGCGTCGTCGAGCGGGCCGAGTGGATCAGGCGCGGCGACCATCTCGACTTCGAGATCACGGCCGACAGCTATCTCCGGCGCATGGTGCGGACGCTCGTCGGCACGATGATCGAGCTCGACCCGGAGGAGATCGCGCCGCTGCTCGACGGGCGCCATCGCAACGACGCCGGCCCGACCGCACCGCCCGACGGCCTCTACCTCGTCGGCGTCGCCTATTGACTGAGCGATCAGTCGGGATTGACAGATCGGAAAACATGGAAGGACCCTCCGTCCGTTTCACGTACTCGAGGAGGGATTCGTGCAGAGCAGGACCTGGAGGACGGCGTTCGTCGCGCTCGTCGCTGCCGGCATTGCAGCGGCACTCGCGCTCAGCGCCGGGTCGACGCATCGTGCCGCGGTGCACGCGACGGGGATCGAGCGGGCGGGCTCGAGCTCCGTGCAGGCGCGGGAGCGCGCCCAGGCAGCGCGTGCGGCCGCGAGCACGACGTTCGGCCCCACCGTGGGGACGGGGGCGTTCCAGGGTGTGTCGGCGGCGGTTGCAGATCTGCCGGTCGTCGTCGCCCCCGTCGTGACGAAGGTCGACACGCGCGACCACGAGCATCTCGTCGCGCCGAGCAGCGCGTCGAACGCGAAGGACCCGGTGATCCAGAAGAAGCGCGGCGCCGGGCCGCTGTCGGCTCCGATCGCGAACTTCGACGGCATCTGCCTCCCGGGCAGCCTGCCGTGTGCGGAGGCCTCCAGCTGCAGCTGCCTGCCACCCGACACGAACGGCGCGGTCGGCCAGACGCAGTACGTGCAGATGGTGAACTCGGACTTCGCGGTGTACTCGAAGACCGGTGCGGTGCTTCGTCATGCGACGCCGATCAAGGCCCTGTGGTCCGGCGTCGGTGGTGAGTGCGCCGCGCACAACGACGGCGACCCGGTCGCGCTCTACGACCAGTTCGCAAACCGCTGGCTCCTCTCGCAGTTCGTCGCGCAGCCTGCGACGGGCGAGGACTACGGGGAGTGCATCGCCGTGTCGCAGACGAGCGATGCGACCGGTGCGTACAACCTGTACTTCTTCGACTGGGGCCCGAACATGTTCCTCGACTACCCGCACATCGGCGTGTGGCGTGACGGGTACTACCTGTCGGCGAACGAGTTCCCGGCCGGCCAGGAGACGTCGGCCGGCGCCGCGGCGATCGTGCTCGAGCGCGACAAGATGCTCGCGGGCGCGCCCGCGCGCTACGTCTGGTTCGACGAGTCCGCCGCGAATCCGACGGGCGGCCAGTACATCGGCCAGCTTCCGGGCACCGCCGACGGAACGCGGCTCCCGCCCGCGGGAGCTCCGGACGTGTTCGCGGAGGTCGACGACCCGACGAGCATCCCGCCGACCAACGGCGACTCGGGATTCGACCTGCGGCTTTGGCGGTTCCACGTCGACTGGTCGAACCCGGCGAGCTCGACGTTCGGCGACAACGGCCAGCCCAGCTCCACGCTCCCCGTCGCGGCGTTCGTCCGCCCGCAGTGCACGTACGGCTACGGCGACTGTCCGCTGCAGAAGGGCGGCGCGCAGGGCCTCGACGCCCTCGGCGACCGCCTGATGTTCCGGCTCGCGTACCGCAACTTCGGCGACCACTCCTCGCTCGTCCTGAACCACACGGTGAAGGCCGACGCCGTGGAGGGGATCCGCTGGTACGAGGTGCACAATCCTCTGACCTCGCCGACGATCGTGCAGCAGGGAACGTACGCGCCGGACGACTCCCTGACGAACCCGCTGTCGCGCTGGATGGGCAGCATCGCGCAGGACAAGCTGGGCGACATCGCGCTCGGCTTCAGCGCCTCGGGCGTGAACGACTACCCGTCGGTCCGCTACACGGGCCGCGCGGCGTCCGACGCACCGGGCCAGATGACGCAGGCCGAACAGGTGCTCTACACGGGCGGCGGCCCGCAGACGGAGGCGGAAGGCCGGTGGGGCGACTACAGCGCGCTCACCGTCGACCCGTCGAACGACTGCACCTTCTGGTACACGCAGGAGTACCTGACGACCGACACCGTCGTGATCGGCTCCTGGGCGACGCGGATCGGCTCGTTCCGCTTCCCGGGCTGTAAGTAGAAGGAGCTTCAGCCACGGAGGCCGTCGTTACGATGGCCTCCGTGGCGCGGTTCCCTGTCGTCCTCTTCGATCTCGACGGCACCGTCGTCGACTCCGGCGCGATCATCCTCGCCTCGATGCGTCATGCCACGCGCGAGGTGCTGGGCGAGGAGTTCGAGGACGCGGAGCTGATGCGGGCCGTCGGCGGCCCGGGCCTCGAAGCGCAGCTCGCCGTCTTCGGCCCGGACGACGTCGACGAGCTCGTACGCGTCTACCGCGCGCACAACGAGCCGCTGCACGACGACCTCGAGGCGTGCGCCGGCATGGAGGACGTGCTCGAGCGCCTGCACGCCGAGGGGCGCCGGCTCGGGGTCGTGACGGCGAAACGCCGGTCGACCGTGGAGCTCGCGTTCGCGAGCGTGCCGCTCGCGCATCTGTTCGAGACGATCGTCGGCGGCGACGAGACGGAGAAGCACAAGCCCGACCCCGAGCCGCTGCTGCTCGCGGCCGAGCGCATGGGTGCGGATCCCGCGCAGACGGCGTACGTCGGCGACTCCCCGTTCGACGTGCTCGCGGCGAAGGCGGCGGGCATGTACGCGGTCGCCGTGACCTGGGGGCGCATCCACGACCGCTCGCGGCTCGAGGAGGCGAAGCCGGACGCGATCGTCGACACCGCGGCGGAGCTGCTCGACCATGTCTGAGCCGAAGTCGCGCGCGGCCGAGCTCCGCGAGATCCTCAGCCGCGCGCTGATCGCATACCACGTCGAGGACGCGCCGATCATGGAGGACGCGGCCTACGACGTCCTCTACGACGAGCTCGCGGCGATCGAAGAGGCGCATCCGGAGCTCGTCACGCTCGACTCCCCGACGCAGCGCGTCGGTGCGCCGCTCTCCGACAGGTTCAAGAAGGTGCAGCACCTCTCGCCGATGGGATCGCTCGAGAAGGTGACGACCGACGAGGCGCTCGTGAAGTGGGCCGACGACGTGCGCAAGCGCCTCGGCACCGACGAGCCCGTCGCGTTCGTGCTCGAGCCGAAGATCGACGGCTCTGCGATCAACCTTCTCTACGAGAGCGGCCGCTTCGTCCGCGGCCTCACGCGCGGCGACGGCAGCCAGGGCGAGGACGTGACGCCGAACCTGCGCACGATCGGTGCGATCCCGCTGCAGATGGCGACGCCCGAGGGCGAGGAGCCGCCTGCGCTCCTCGAGGTGCGCGGTGAGGTGTACATGCCGCTCGAAGGCTTCCGCGCGGCGAACGAGCGGCTCGTCGCGGAGGGCAAGCCGACCTGGCCGAACCCGCGCAACGCCTCCGCCGGCTCGCTGCGGCAGAAGGACTCCTCGATCACCGCGCAGCGCCCGCTCTCGATCTGGATCTACGGGACGGGACGCCGCGAAGGCGTGGAGGAGCTGACGACGCACTGGGAGACGCTGCAGTGGCTGCGGACGCGCGGCTTCCGCACGAATCCGTTCGCCGAGCGCGTCGAGTCGATCGAGGAGGTGGCCGAGCGCTGCCGCGCGTGGGAGCTGCGCCGCGCGGAGCTCGACTACGAGATCGACGGGATCGTGATCAAGGTCGACTCGTACGAGCAGCAGGCGCGCCTCGGCGCGCTGCACGAGCGTCCGCGGTGGGCGCGCGCGTTCAAGTGGGCGCCGATGACCGCCGTCACGCGCCTCAACGAGATCCGCATCCGCGTCGGCCGCACCGGCGCGCTCAATCCGTGGGCGCTCCTCGAGCCGGTCGAGGTCGGCGGCGTCACGATCTCGCGCGCGACGCTGCACAACGAAGAGGACATCAACCGCAAGGACATCCGCGAGGGCGACGACGTGATCGTGCAGCGTGCAGGCGATGTGATCCCGCAGATCGTCGGCCCTGCCGGCAGGCATCGCCGCGGCACGAAGCCGTTCGCAATGCCGACGCACTGCCCGCTCTGCGGCACGGAGGTCGTGAAGCCCGAAGGCGAGGTGATGCACCGCTGCCCGAACCGTGCGTGCCCGTCGCGCGGGCTCGAGACGCTGAACAACTGGGTGATGGGCGCCGCCGACATCGACGGCGTCGGCGAGCAGACGGTGTGGCGCCTCTGGCAGGAGGAGATCGTGCGCTCGATCCCCGAGCTCTACCGGCTGACCGCGGAGGAGCTGCTCGAGCTCGACGGCTTCGGCGAGATCAGCGCGAACAATGCGATCGCCGCGATCCAGGCGTCGAAGGAGATCCCCTTCGCCCGCGTGCTCTTCGGGCTCAACATCCCGGACGTCGGCTGGATCATCGCGCGCAACCTCGCGCAGCACTTCGGCAACGTCGACGCGCTGATGAACGCCACACAGGAAGAGCTCGTCGAGGCGGAGGGCATCGGGCCGGAACGCGCCGAGGCGCTCGCCGAGTGGTTCCGCGACGACGACAACCGCCGCCTCGTCGCGGAGCTGCGCGAGCTCGGGTTGCAGTTCGCGATCCGCGAGGGCGAAGGCCCGGTCGAGGGGCGCCTGACGGGAAGCGCATACGTGATCACCGGCACGCTCGAGGGCTTCACCCGCGACCAGGCGAAGGCGGAGCTCGAGGCGCTCGGCGCAAAGGTCTCGGACTCCGTCTCCTCGAAGACGACGGGAGTCGTCGTCGGCGAGGAGCCTGGGCGCTCGAAGCTCACGAAGGCCGAGAAGCTCGGGGTTCCGCTCCTGACGGAGGCGGACCTGGTCGCGCTACTGGGACGCGGCTAGGACCGTCGCGAAGCGGTCCTGGGCCGCGCGGGCCCAGAACCACGAGATCGGCCACCCGTTCTGCACGACGGAGAACACGTAGCGGTCGCCGACGAACCCGGAGAGCGCGGACGCGTGGTCGGTCGACCCGGTCTTCGCGAGCACGACCCCGGCCGCGGCGGTGTGGCGCATCCGGTGGGCGAGCGTGCCGCTGCGTCCGGCGACGGGGAGCGAGGCGAGGAGCTCCGGCCGCACGCCGGGGTCGTTCCACATCGCCGTGAGGAGCGACACGAGCGCGTTGGCGGTGAAGCGGTCGAGCAGCGACAGGCCGGAGCCGTCGACGAGCCGGACGCCGCTCATCGGCACGCCCACCTGAGTGAGGAGACCCGCGACGACGCCGATCCCCGCGGCGGTCGTCCCCGACTCCGCCTGCACGGCGCCGAGCTCCTTCAGCAGCATCTCCGCCTCGAAGTTGTCGCTCACGCGGTCCATCCAGCGCACGATCGCCGAGAGCGGCGGAGAGTCGACGGAAGCGAGCGGGACGGCGCTGTCGTCCGCGACGCCGTGCGCCGCCGGGCGCGAGACGCGAACGCCGGCTCGCGTGAGCGCGTGCTGGAACAGCTGCGCCGCCGCGAGTGCAGGGTCGTACGACGTGCGATGCCCGACGAGGCCGCGGTCGACGATGAGCGCCGAGAGCGGCGGAGACTCCTCGATGTAGAACGAGGCCTTCCAGCCGGGCGCCGTGCGACGCGTGTCGAACCACGACTCGTCGGCGAGCACGCGTCCGGACACCTGCGTGATCCCGTCGGCGCGCACCGCGCGCGCGAGCACGGCAAGGTCCGACGACGAGAGCGTCGGGTCGCCGTAGCCCTTGAGCACGAGGTCGCCCTGCCAGGTCGGGCCGTCCTGCCGGCCGGCGCCGAGCACGTCGGTCTCGATTCGGAACGACGGGCCGAGCGCGGTGAGCGCTGCGTACGTCACCGCGAGCTTCTCGTTCGACGCCGGCTGAAGCGGGAGGGACGCGTTCCGCGAGTAGACGGCCTGGCCGGTCGAGAGATCGACGACCGACGCGGCCGACGCGGCGAGGCTGACGTGCGGGACGTGGAGTGCGCGCTCGAGCAGCGGCTGCAGCGCGCCCGGCGCGGCAGACGCCGCTGCAGGCGCCACCAGTGCGGCGAGAACCGCCGCAACGAGTGCGCGGGCGCGGACGGGCACGACGGAACCAGTCTTCCCACAGGTGCCCGGTGCGTCAAGGAGCGTGGGTCCACGACACGCCGAAGATGAGCCGTACGGCCCATACCGGCGGCGGTCCGGCCGTCCGATAATCGAACTCCGGTGGCTCCCGGATCAGCAACCGTGCGCGAAGAAATCGAACAGCTCCTCACCGCACCCGCGAACGGCGCCGACGCGCCGTCGCTCGCGCACATCGAGGACACGCTGACCGTGGGCTACGCGCAGGCGCTCGAGCTCGAGGCCGAGCGCTGGCGGCTCGAGCGCAGGCTCGGGGAGGTCGCGCGCACGCTCGACGGCCCCGACGTCTCGAGCTACGCCGACGAGCTGCGGGCGCTCGCGAAAGGCATCACGCACGCGGACGGAGAGCTCGAGCAGCTGCGCGGCCTCCTCGAGACCCTGCAGGCCCGTGCCCGCACCCTGCGCTTCGCCGCGCAGACTTAGCCCGTGCTATTAGACGATTCCGCTGCGGACCGCGTAGACCGCGGCCTGGATGCGGTTGTCGATCTGCAGCTTCATCAGGATGTTCGAGATGTGGTTCTTCACCGTCTTCGGGCTGATGTGCAGCTCGGCGGCGATCACTGCGTTGTCCTTCCCGTTCGCGATCAGCTTCAGCACCTCGATCTCGCGGTCGGAGAGCTCGGCGCGGATCGTGTTCGCGATCTCGGGCTGCGTGCTCGTCGCGCGGACGCGCTGCAGGACCTTCGCGGCGATGTTCGGCGAGATGAGCGACTCTCCGTGAGACGCTGCGCGAATGCCCGCCATCAGCTCCTGGATCGACGAGTCCTTGAGCAGGTAGCCGCAGGCGCCGGCGAGGATCGCGTCCATCACGTCGTTGTCCTGGTCGGAGATCGTCAGCATGACGACGCGTGTGAGCGGGGCGACCGCGGTGATGTGCCGTGTCGCGTCGACGCCGCCCATCCCAGGCATGTTCAGGTCCATGACGACGACGTCGGGCGCGAGCTCACGGACGATGCGCACGGCCTCGGCGCCGCTTGCGGCCTCACCGACGATCTGCACGCCCTGCTCTTCGAGCAGGTTGCGGAGGCCCGTGCGGAACAGGTCGTGGTCGTCGACGATGAGCACTCGGAGCGACTCGGATTGCCGCTCTCCGGCTGCTTGCAGCACTTCGCTCAGCTGCGCACCCCCTTTGGCTCCGCGATTCTAGTGGAGCGTGACCGTCACCGTCCGGCGGCCCCAGGCGCGCGCCTGAGCGAGCGTGGGGAACCAGAGGTCGATCTCGGCGCCACGGACGGCGCTCCCGGTGTCCGCCGCCACGGCCTCGCCGTAGCCGGGGATCGTGAGCCGGGTGCCGAGCGGGATCACCGAGGGGTCGACGGCGATCACGCCCCAGCCGACCGGCATGCCCGTCGCCGTGTGCCCGGGAAGCGAATAGCCCGTCGAGCTCACGGTGAGCGTGCGGCCGCCGGCGGCGGCGATCGGCCGTGGTGCAGGGGCCGGGGCGGGCGGGGCGGATGCCGTGGTGTCGGTCTGTGTCGGCGGCGCGGCGGCCGAGGCGCCCGCTGCTGCCTGTAGCTGCTGCGACTTCACCTCGACGCGCTGTGCCGCAGCCTGGAGTGCGTCGATCTGCCGCGTCCTGAGGGTCTGTTGGGTGCGAAGCTGCGCGATGAAGGCGAGCCGGTCGGAACGCGCGGCCGCGAGGTCGTCGGCGCTTTGCTGCGCGGAGGCGACGGCCGTGTCGAGTGTTGCGCGGCGCGCAGCGAGTGTCGCCTTCAGGCTTGCGAGCCGGGTCTGGGCGGCGTTCGTGACGGCGACGACCTGCTTGCTCTGGTCGGCGACGCGCGTGAGGGCATCGATCGTCGTCACCGCATCGTCGAGCGATCGCGCGCCGAGCATGACGGACAGCGCGTCGTTCGAATCTCCCTGCTCGTAGAGCGTTCGCAGGTTTCTGCTCAGCTGCACGCGAGAGGTTTCCAGCGTGCGGTTCGTCGCTGCGAGCTGCTGCGTGAGCAGCGCTCCCTCCGCGCGCAGTTGTGCGGCTTGATGCCGCAGCGCAGCAAGTTGCGTGCGTGCATTCTGCAGCTGCGTGTCGAGCGCATACAGGTCGAGCAGCGCATGGTGTGCGCGCGCATCGAGCGAGGTCGCCTGGCTTCGGAGCGCGGCAACGCTGCCGGCGCCTGGTCCAGCCGCCGACGCAGCCGACACGGCTGCCAGGACGAGCACCGCAGAGATACCTGCGAGCCGCGCCGCGGATGTGCTCCTCCGCCCGCTCAAAGCCGCGGGACCCTAGCACAGGAAAGCCCAGGATTTCACGAGTTTGTGCGGACCGGATCACCCGAGATTCGGGTAGGTTGGAACCCAAATAGCGGCAGTTTTGTGCCTTTACCGCAGTTGCAGGCGTCCGACACCCCTGGTAGCCTGCCGAACTTGTGACGTACCGGCCCCTCCGGTGCGCCTGCCGCAAGCGATGCTCGGGAGACCGTTATTAGGGTTCTGAAGCGACAGGCGCCGGTGCTCATCCTCGCTGCTGCTGCGGCTTTCGCCGCCGCCGGCACGGCCTCCGGCGACCCCTCCGTCAGCGCGAAGCAAGCCCAGGCGCAGCAGGTCATGGGCCAGATCGCGCAGCTCGACTCGAGCCTGCACCGCGCGCAGAACGCGTACGACTCCGCCTCGGCGAAGCTGCAGGGGATCGAGCACAGCCTGAAGATCAACAAGGTCGGGCTGCGTGCGGCGCGCGCGAACCTCGGACGCGCGCAGGTCGCGCTCGCTTCGCGTCTCGTTGCGATCTATACGACGCGCGACGAGCAGTCGACGCTGTCCGTTCTGCTCGGCGCACAGAGCATCGACGATCTCGTCAATCGCATCGAGACGGTGCAGTCGGTGTCGTCGCAGGATGTTGCAGTGATGCGTCAGGTGATCTCGTTCAAGCGCGCAGTGACGATGCACCAGCATGCGCTCGTGCGTGCGCACGTCTCACAGAAGCGGCTCGTCGCGCAGCGTGCCGCTGCGAAGTCCCGGATCGGCTCGCAGCTCAACCGCCAGCAGGCGCTGCTCGCGTCGATCAAGGGGCAGCTCGCGCAGTTGATCGCAGCGGCGCAGGCGCGCAGCCTCGCGTATGCGCGCGCCGCCCGGGCGCGGCTCACCGCGGAGCAGGCCGCGAACCAGCTTCAGCTCGACAACACGCTCGGGGCCACGGCTTCCACGCCGGACGGATCGGTCGCTCCGCCGTCGCAGTACACGGGCGTCGTCGGCATCGCGATGCGGTACCTCGGCGTCCCCTACGTGTGGGGCGGCTCGAGCCCCGCGGGCTTCGACTGCTCGGGCTTCGTCGCGTATGTCTACGGCCAGGTCGGCGTCTCCCTGCCGCACTACACCGGGGCGCAGTGGAACGTCGGCGTCCCGGTCTCCCGCAGCGACCTCCAGCCGGGCGATCTCGTCTTCTTCGACGGGCTCGGCCACGTCGGCCTCTACATCGGCGGCGACCAGTTCATCCACGCGCCGCATACCGGCACCGTCGTCCAGATCTCGAGCCTCTCGGGCTGGTACGCCGACACCTACGTCGGCGCCCGGCGGATTACCGGCTAACCCGCCCGCGCCGCCCGGCGCAGCGAGAGCCACAGTACGGCGGCAACCGCGAGCGGCATGAACCACCACGCCGCGATGTGGTCTGCGGCGAGCGCCGCCGTGATGCCGATCGCGACGGCGATGCCGGCCGCAGCCCGCCAGTCGTCGCCGACGACGAAGTCCCACCAGAACCGGCCGAACTGCGCGACGCGCCTCACGCGGCCGTGAGCTCCACGTGGCGGCGCCGGAGGAGCGTGACGGCTCCGAAGGAGAGGAGGAGCACGAAGGCGACGATCGCGGGCAGCGCGGCATCCGAGCCCGGCCAGTGCGCGCCCGCGCCCTCCGTCGACCAGAAGATGCCGAACGTCGTGAGCATCGTGCCGACGGCGAACTTCATCGTGTTCTCGGGCACGCGCGCGAGCGGGGCGCGCACGAGCACGCCGACGACCGCGACGAGCACGAGCGCCGCGCCGGCGCCTGCCGCGGCGAGCGGGATGCTCCCCTGCGTGCTTCCGAACGTGATCACGATGAACGCAACCTCGAGGCCCTCGAGGAGGACGCCTTTGAACGCGAGCGTGAAGCCGTACCAGTCGAGGCCCGCGCGCTCGTCGCGTCCCGCGGCCCGCGCCTCCGCAAGCTCCTTCGCGAAGATCGCGTCCTCGTCGTGCAGCGCCTTGAAGCCGCTCGCACGCAGGATCGCCTTGCGCAGCCATTGCAGGCCGAACGCGAGCAGCAGCGCGCCGACGACGAGGCGCAGTACGGAGATGGGGATCTGGGTGAGCGCAGGGCCGAGGGCGGCGACGATCACCGCGAGCGCGAGCGTCGCCGCACCGAGCCCGGTGAGCGCCGAGCGCCAGCCGCGCGATACGCCGGCCGCGAGCACGATCGTGAGCGCCTCGACGAACTCCACGGCGCTCGCGAGGAACGCGGATGCGACGAGAAAGCCTGCGGTCACGCGCTGTACAACTCGTCGATCTCGCGTGCGAAGTGCTCGTGCACGATCTTGCGGCGAAGCTTCAAGGTCGGTGTCACTTCCCCGTCCTCCTGCGTGAAGTCGCGCGGCAGGATGGCGAAGCGCTTGATCTGCTCCACGCGGACGCGGTCGCGGTTCACGTCGTCGACGATCTCCTGCACGAGCTCCTGCGGATCGCGTCCGGACGCTGCGACCTCGGGCTCGTCGAGCGTGATCAGCGCGACGACATAGGGGCGCCGGTCGCCGACGACCAGTGCCTGCGAGACGTAGCGCGACGCCTTGAGCGCGTTCTCGAGATTCTGGGGCGCGATGTTCTTGCCGCCCGCCGTGATGATCAGGTCCTTCTTGCGGTCGGTGATCTTCAGGAAGCCGTCCGCGTCGATCTCGCCGACGTCTCCGGTGCGGAAGAAGCCGTCCTCGGTGAACGCCGCGGCCGTCGCCTCGGGATCCTTGTAGTAGCCGCCGAACACGGTCTCGCTGCGCGTGAGGATCTCGCCGTCCTCGTCGAGCCGCACCTCGCAGCCCTCGACCGCACGGCCGACGGTGCCGAAGCGGAAGTCCTCGGGGTCGTTCACGCTCAGCGAGCTCCCCGTCTCCGTCAGCCCGTAGCCCTCGATCACGAGCAGCCCGAGCGAGTGGAAGAACTCGAGCACGTCGAGGCCGAGCGGTGCGGCACCGGAGACGCCGATGCGCAGGCGGCCGCCGAGCTTCGCCTTCACCTTCGCGAACACGAGCCGGTCGGCGAGCCGCTCCTGCAGGCGCAGCAGCGGCGGCACGCGCCGGCCCGCTCGACGCAGGCGGCTCGCGTGCGCGCCGACGCCGAGCGCCCAGTGCCCGATCGCGCGCTTCGCGCCGCCGGAGCGGTCGATCTGGTCGAGCACGCCCGTGTGGATCTTCTCGTAGATGCGCGGGACGGCAGGCAGCACGGTCGGGTGCACCGCAGCCAGGGCCTCGCCGACGCGCGTCGCCTCGGCGCAGAACGCGACCGTCGAGCCGTGGTAGGCCGCGGCCTGGTGCGCGAGCCGGCCGAACGTGTGCGCGAGCGGGAGGAACAGCAGGATCACGTCGTGCTCGCTGTGGATCGTCGCCTGCACGCGGAGCGCCGCGGTGACGAGGTTGCGGTGCGTGAGCATGCACGCCTTCGGCGGCCCGGTCGTCCCCGACGTGTAGATCAGCGTCCCGAGGTCGTCTTCGCGCACGGCGCTCTCGGCCGCCGCGAGCGCGCCGGGATGCTCGGCCGCGTGTGCGCGCCCTTCCTCCTCGAGCGCCGCCAGGTCGTCGAAGCGCAGGATCTCGCGCACCGTCGGCGTCTCGGCCTGCACGGACGCGAGCTTGTCGCGCTGCGCGTCGTCCTCGGCGAAGGCGAGAACCGACTCGGAGTGGCCGAGGATGTACGCGCTCTCCTTCGCGGTGCTCGTCGGATAGATGCCGACCACGATCGCCCCGATGCGCATGCACGCCCAGTCGAGGAGCACCCACTCGAGCCGCGTGCGCGCGATCACGGCAACCGCGTCGCCGCGCCCGATGCCGCGCGCGAGGAGGCCGTTCGCCACGGCATCACAGCGCTCCGACGCCGTCTGCCACGAGACCGGATCCCAGCCGTCCGGGCGCTCTTCGAGATAGGCCGGCATCGTCGTGCCCCGCCCGAGCACGGTGTGCCACAACGCCGGTCCCGTCCGCGCGGAGAGCGGCGATTCGGTTGCCGGAGCGGAGAGCGACGCGGTCGTCACGGGACGCATCGTATTTGAGGGAAGGGGAACCGTGATGGGGGGCGAAACTCCCTGGTCCCTCTACTATTCCCTGTGCAGATGCGGACAATCTGGAACGGATCCATCAGCTTCGGCCTCGTCAACATTCCGATCGGGCTCGCGCTCGCGACCCAGCGGAACGACGTGTCCTTCCGCACCCTGCACCGGGAGTGCGGGACGCCGATCAAGCAGAAGCGCTGGTGCCCGTTCCACGAGCGCGACGTCGAGGCGGACGAGCTCGTCAAGGGGTGGGAGGTCGCGAAGGGCGAGTTCGTGGTCGTCGAGGAGTCCGACCTCGAGGCCGTCGCTCTCCAGCGCTCCCAGTCGATCGAGATCCTGCGCTTCGTCACGCTCGCCGATGTCGACCCCATGTACTTCGACAAGACGTATTACCTCGCGCCGTCGAGCGCCGACGCCGCGCGCCGCCCGTACGTCCTCCTGCTGCGCGCGATGCAGGAGACGGGCATGGCTGCCGTCGGCAAGTTCGTGCTCTGGGGCAAGGAGAACCTGTGCCTCATCCGCGCGCAGGGCGACACGCTCGCGCTCCAGACGCTGTTCTTCCACGACGACGTCCGCTCGAAGGCCGAGATCGAGGAGTCGGTCGAGGCGGTCGAGCTGAAGAAACCCGAGCTCGAGCTGGCCGGACAGGTGATCCAGAGCCTCGTCGGGGAGTGGAACCCGCAGGAGTTCGAGAACGAGTACCGCCGCGACCTGAAGGCGATGCTCGAGGCGAAGCTCGCGGGCGAGACGCTCGTGCGCCCCGAGCCGCAGCCCGAGACGCCGGTGATCGACCTGATGGAGGCGCTCCGCCGCAGCGTCGCCGAGGTGCAGGACCGCAAGAGCAACGGCTCGTCGGCCAAGGCTGGGAAGAAAACGAAAGCCAAGAAGAAGGCGAGCGCGTAGCGCGAAGCTCACCATCCGCTCTGGTCGCAACCCATTGCGACCAGAGCGAGCGAGCGAAGCGAGCGCGGCCGACGTGAGCGCGCTGAGCGCCACGCCACGCCGCTCCGGTCGCGTGTTGCGACCAGAGCGACCGTCGCGCGAAAGGCTCTAGTGGTGCTGCGGCACGGCGCCGAGCGCCTGCAGCTGCACCTGGAAGAGGTACTTGTCGATCTTGCCGTGGTAGATCGGGACGCCTTCCTGCACGCAGACCCGGATCACCTCCTGCTGCTCGATCCCCAGCTCCTTCGAGAGCTCCTCGGGCGTGAGGTGATTTGCCATGCGGCTCCTTCCCCTGTAGGTACGAAAAAACCCGCCGGCGCCGAGCGCTCAGACGGGCTGTTCCCTACCCTCGCTTGTCATTCCGACGGGCATCACTCGACCCGTCCCGCCAAAGCATTCATCACCGACAGAATATGCCCCCATGCTGACGGAGTCCAAACTCGAGCCCGCCGGCTTCGTCGAGCGCGAGCTGAGCCACCGCGGGACACGGCTCCGCTACCTCGTCGGCGGCTCCGGGCGGCCGCTCGTGCTCGTCCACGGCCTCGGCGGCGCGCCGACGAACTGGCTTCACGTGGCGCCCGCGCTCGCCGCGGAGCGGCGCGTGATCGTGCCCGCCCTGCCGGGGCACGGCGGGTCGGGGCCGCTCGACGACGCGCCGACGCTCGACCCGTTCGCCGACGCGGTGCTCGCCGTGCTCGAGCACGAGGACGCGCTCCCGGCGCCGTGGGTCGGCCACTCGCTCGGGGGGATCGTCGGCCTGCGCGCCGCCGTTCGCCGGCCCGAGGCCGTCACGGGGCTCGTGCTCGCGGCGGCGGCCGGGATCTCGTCGTCGACCCGCGCCGGCGCGCTCACGGTCACGACGCTCGGGCGCGTCCAGCCGGAGCGCCTCGTCCGCCGCCACCGGCGGCGGCTCGCGCGCTCGCCCGCCGGGAGGAGGCTCGCGTTCGGCTGGTGGGGAGTCTCCGACCCGGGCGGCTTCGCACCCGACATGGCGGAGGCCTTCCTCGAGGGCGCCGCGCAGCACTCGGACACGCGCAGCGCGGGGCGCGCGCTCGTGCGCTCCGACTCGCGGCACGATCTCGACCGGGTCGCCTGCCCGTGCCTGTGCCTCTGGGGCGCCGCCGACAACTGGGTTCCCGTCGCCGACGGGATGGAATACGCCCGCCGCCTGCGGGCGCCGCTCCGCCTGATCGCCGACTGCGGCCATCTCCTGATCGGCGAGCGGCCCGACGCCGTGACCGCCGCCGTGCGCGATTTCCTCGCCGTGCTCGACGAGGGTTAGCCCGCCCTTCTCCCGGGAAGGGCACCTCCGTGCAGTCGATCTCCACCTCCGAGCATGCCTCCGGCGGCGAGCTCTTCGAGCTCATTCCCGACGCGAACGAGGCCGACGAGCGCGTGCTTCAGCACCTCACGGCGCTCGGGCACGACACCAGGCGCGCGCGCGGCGTGCGCCATTTCATCTACCTCCCGACGAACGAGGCTGCCGAGGCCGTCGCGCGGGTGCTCGAGCGCGAGGGCTGGGACACGGCCGTGCACGCGGCGGAAGACGTGTGGCTCGTCGTCGCCGGTTGCCTGCGCGTGCTCACGGGGCCGCTCGTCCGCGAGACGCGCCATCGCCTCGCCTCGCTCGCCGCGGCGCACGGGGGCGCCTACGACGGCTGGGAGGCCGAGAGAACAGAGGGGAACCCAGGGTTCCCCTCTGGGACCCCTCCTTCTTCGCGCTCGTGACAGGCCGCGCCGTGCGCTGCGGCCAGAGCGCGGTCTGGCCTCCGCGCGGCAGGTCGCCGTCGACAAAGGATGGAGAGCAACGTCGTCCGCCTCGTGCGACTGCATCTCGGCGGCGCAATGCGGAGGGGACCTGAGCCGGCTCACGCCGTCGCGGCCTCGAAGGGGATCACCTCTGCTCCTTCCGTCTCGTTGCTGCGTGGCCCGTTGAGGAAGTCGACGCGCTGCGCGACGACGTCGACGATCGTCCGCCGCTTGCCCTCCTCCTCCCAGGAGTGGCTCCGGAGGCGGCCTGCGATCCCGACCCGCTGGCCCTTCGTGAGGTACTCCGCGCAGACCTCGGCCTGACGGTCCCAGACGGAGATCCCGACGAAGTCGGCGCCGCCGTCGCGGGTGGCCCTGTTCACCGCGAGCAGGAAGCTCGCGACCTTCTTGTCCTCGCCCACGTCCCGGAGCTCGACCTCCGTGGCGAGGTTGCCGATGAGGCTTACGGTGTTCATGACGCGAAGGTAGATCGCCAAGCGTCACGAAAGAATCAGGGCTTTCCGGAATCTTCGGTGGTGAAGGCTAGACTCGGGGGCTGGGATGGGGATTTTCTCGTCGATGACGAACTTCGGTGGCCGCGACATGGCGGTGGACCTCGGCACGGCCAACACGCTCGTCTACGTGCGCGGCCGCGGCATCGTCCTCTCGGAGCCGTCGGTCGTCGCGATCGACCAGCGCACCGGTGAGGTGCACGCCGTCGGCGTCGAGGCAAAGAGGATGCTCGGCCGCACGCCGGGCACGATCCAGGCGATCCGCCCCCTGAAGGACGGCGTCATCGCCGACTTCGACGTGACGGAGCAGATGCTGCGCCACTTCATCCAGAAGGTGCACCAGCACCGCTTCGCGCACCCGCGGGTCGTCGTCTGCGTGCCGTCCGGCGTCACCGGCGTCGAGAAGCGCGCGGTCGAAGAGGCGACGCTGTCCGCCGGCGCGCGCCAGGCGTATCTGATCGAGGAGCCGATGGCCGCCGCGATCGGCGCGGGGCTTCCCGTCGCGGAGCCGACCGGGAACATGATCGTCGACATCGGCGGCGGCACCACCGAGGTCGCGGTGATCTCGCTTGGCGGCATCGTCGTCTCGCAGTCGCTGCGCGTCGGCGGCGACGAGATGGACGAGGCGATCATCAATCACATCAAGCGCGACTACAAGCTGCTCATCGGC
>DASYGK010000065.1:0-24561 GCA_035999905.1 Gaiellaceae bacterium
GTCACGCGTGTGCGCTTCGGCCGGCACGACGACGTCGCGTTCGTCGCGCCGCTCGGCGAGTCGGCGTCGGAGTGGGCGATGGAGCAGGCGTTCGCGATCGCCGAGGGCCGCAGCCTGCAGCTCGCGGTCGTCGGCGACACGCCGTGGAACGAGCTCGCCGACGAGGTCGCCGACGCGCACGACCACGTGCACGTCGAACACCTCTCGCCGCGGGTCGCGCTGCCGCTCGCAGCGTTCAACACGAGCCGCTTCGACGTCGTCGCGGTCGCGCCCGCGTGGGCCGAGCCGATGGTCGAGATCGCAGCCGCGCCTGCGAGCGCACGCGTCGCCGCGCACGGCCTGCTCTCCGAGCACGGGCCGAGCCTCTTCGTCCCGTCCCCCGACGGCGGGTTCGCGATCGCCGGTCACGGCATCGTCAACCCGAGCAGCATGCTGCTCGCCGCAGCGATGACGCTCGAGCACGGGCTCGGCTCGCGTGCCGCAGGCCAGACGCTCGCAGGCGCTGTCTCCGCTGCGCTCGTCGACGGCCCGCAGACGCCCGACCTGCTCCGGCTCGGTGTCGGCGCGACGACACGGGAGTTCACCTCGCGCGTGGTCGCGGGGTTCCAGCTCTCGCTCCGCAACGCGGAGTTCTACCCGGAGACCGTATGAGGATGAACGGCGCAGACGCGATTCTCCGCTCGCTCGAGGCGGAGGGCGTCGAGGTGATGTTCGGGCTGCCGGGCGGCGCGATCCTGCCGCTCTACGACGCGATGGCGCGCGGGACGACCGTGCGACACGTGCTCGCGCGGCACGAGCAGGGTGCCGGCCACATGGCCGAGGGCTACGCGCGCGCATCCGGCCGCGTCGGCGTCGCGATCGCGACGTCGGGCCCGGGAGCGACGAACCTCGTCACGCCGATCGCAGACGCGTGGATGGACTCGACGCCGCTCGTCTGCATCACCGGCCAGGTGCGCTCGCACCTGATCGGCACCGACGCGTTTCAGGAGTGCGACATCACCGGGATCACGATCCCGGTCGTCAAGCACTCATGGCTCGTGCAGGACGTCGAGGAGCTGCCGCACATCATCAAGGCGGCGTTCCACGTTGCGAGCACGGGCCGGTGCGGCCCGGTGCTCGTCGACGTCCCGCGCGACGTGCAGGAAGCAGAGCTCGACTTCTCCTACCCAGCCGACGTCTCCCTCCCGGGCTGGAAGCCGCCCCGCCGTGGAAATGCCCGGCAGATCGTCGCCGCAGCGAAGGCTGTCGCCGCGGCGGAGCGGCCCATCCTCTACGTCGGCGGTGGAGTGCTGAATGCGCACGCGACCGAGGAGCTGCTCGCGCTCGCCGAAGCGGGGCGGCTCCCGGTCGTGACGACGCTGATGGCGAAGAGCGGCTTTCCCGAGTCGCACGAGTTGTGGGCGGGCCATCCGGGGATGCACGGCCAGAAGTGGTCGAACTTCGCACTGAACAAGGCCGACGCGGTGATCGCGGTCGGTGCGCGCTTCGACGACCGCGTCACCGGCAAGGTCTCGGCTTTCGCGCCCGGCGCGAAGGTGGTGCACCTCGACATCGACGCGGCCGAGATCTCGAAGATCCGCCACGCGGACGTCCCGGTGGTCGGGCCGCTCAAGCCGGTGCTCGCCGAGCTCGCGAAGACGGTCGCGCAGGAGGCCGTGGCGGGACGCACCGAGGCATGGCTGCGCCAGATCGACGAGTGGCGCGAGCAGTTCCCGCTGCGCTACTCGAACGAGGGGCCGATGCTGAAGCCGCAGCGCGTGCTCGAGTCGCTCCAGGCGCTCACCGCCGGACGCGACGACATCGTCTGGACGACGGGCGTCGGCCAGCACCAGATGTGGGCGATGCAGTACATCTCGTGCGACCGCCCGCGCACGTTCATCACCTCGGGTGGGCTCGGGACGATGGGCTACGGGATCCCGGCGGCCGTCGGTGCGAAGGCTGCGCGGCCCGACGCAACGGTGATCTGCGTCGACGGCGACGGCTGCTTCCAGATGACGTCGCAGGAGCTCGCGACCGCGGCGCTCGAGGATCTGCCGATCGTCGTCGTGATCGTGAACAACGGCTACCTCGGCATGGTGCGCCAGTGGCAGGACATGTTCTTCGAGGAGCGCTTCTCGCAGATCCACCTCACGCACGCGCTGCCGGACTACGCCGCGCTCGCGCGTGCGTACGGCGCGCTCGGCTTCACCGCCGAGACGCCGGAGGAGCTCGACGAGGCGCTGGCCGAGGCGGTCGCCTCCGGCCGCACCTGCGTCGTCGACGCCCGGGTCGATCCGCGCGAGCATTGCTTCCCGATGATCCCCGCCGGCGCAGCGGCGCTCGACGTCGTCGAGTACCAGGACACGGAGGTCACGGTCGCATGAAGCACACGCTGTCCGTTCTGCTCGAGAACAAGCCGGGCGCGCTCACGCGCATCACGAGCATGTTCGCGCGCCGCGGCTTCAACATCGAGAGCCTCGCGGTCGGCGAGACCGAGCGCCACGACGTCTCGCGCATCACCCTGCGCGTCGACTGCGAGGCGCACTCGCTCGAGCAGATCGAGAAGCAGATGCACAAGCTCGTGAACGTGCTGCGCGTCACCGAGCTCGCACCGGGCGAGTCGCTCGAGCGCGAGCTCGCGCTGCTCAAGGTCTCCGCGCCGCAGAGCGCCCGCGCCGAGCTGATGGCGCTCGGCGACGTCTTCAACGCGCGCATCGCCGACATCAGCCCCGACGCGATCGTCTTCGAGCTGACAGGGTCGCCCGAAGAGGTCGACTCGTTCGAGGAGCTCGTCCGTCCACACGGCATCCAGGAGCTCGTGCGCACCGGGCGCATCGGCCTCACGCGCGCGGCGCGCGCACCGAAGGGCAAGTCCTCCCAGCAGGTTCTCGTCTAACTCACACAAGGAGCTCAACGACATGGCAACCATTCATCGCGACGGCGATCTCGACCTCCTCGACGGCAAGGTGGCCGTCGTCGGCTACGGCAGCCAGGGGCATGCGCATGCGCTGAACCTCCACGACTCCGGCGTCGACGTTCACGTCGGCCTGCGCGAGGGCAGCGCGTCCCGCGCGGCCGCCGAGGAAGCCGGCCTGAAGGTCGGCACCGTCGCCGAGGCGGTCAAGGGCGCGCAGGTCGTGGCGATCCTCGTCCCCGACCATCTGCAGAAGGGCGTGTGGGACGCCGATGTCGCACCGAACCTCGAGCCGGGCGCCGCGGTGCTGTTCGCGCACGGCCTCAACATCCACTTCGGCCGCATCGCGACGCCCGAGGGCCACGACGTGATCATGGTCGCGCCGAAGGCGCCTGGACATCGCGTCCGCGAGCTCTACGTCTCCGGCGCCGGGACGCCCGGGCTCGTGGCCGTGCAGCAGGACGCGAGCGGCCGCGCGCTGCAGCTCGCGCTCGCGTACGGGGTCGGCATCGGCTGCGGCCGCGTCGGCCTCCTCGAGACGACGTTCGCGGAGGAGACCGAGAGCGACCTCTTCGGCGAGCAGGCCGTGCTCTGCGGCGGCGTTCCCGCCCTCGTGCAGGCGGGCTTCGACACGCTCGTCAAGGCGGGCTATCAGCCGGAGATCGCGTACTACGAGTGCTTGAACGAGCTGAAGCTGATCGTCGACCTGCTCTACGAAGGCGGCTTCGAGTACATGCGCTACTCGATCTCCGACGTAGCGGAGTACGGGGACCTCTCCCGCGGGACGCGTGTCGTCGACGACGGGACGCGCGAGCGGATGGGTGCGATCCTCGAGGAGATCCGCAGCGGGGCCTTCGCGAAGGAGCTCTTCGCGGACGACGACGCGGGACGCCCGAAGTTCAAGGAGCTGCGCGCCGACGGCGAGGCCCGCGCGGCCGAGCTCGAGCGCGTCGGGAAGGAGCTCCGCGCGCTTGCAGGCGCGGAAGGCCTGCTCGGTACCGCGGAGGCGCATGTCGTCCGTTGACGTCGGAGTTGCGCTCCTCGGGTACGGCACGGTCGGCGCATCGGTCAACCGCCTGCTCGTCGAGAGCGCGGACGAGATCGAGCGGGCGACGGGCCACCGGCTGCGGGTGGTGCACGCGCTCGTCCGCGACGCCGCCAAGGAGCGGCCGTTCGCCCCTGCCGACGGCGTCCTGACGACCGACTTCGCGGCGATCCGCGACGACCCGTCCGTCCGCGTCGTCGCCGAGGTGATGGGCGGCCTCGAGCCCGCAGGCGCTTACGTCCGCGAGCTGCTCGCCGCCGGCAAGTCCGTCGTGACGGCGAACAAGCAGCTCGTCGCACGCGAGGGCGCCGAGCTCTTCGCGACCGCGTCGGCGGCCGGCGTGCAGCTGCGCTTCGAGGCGTCGGTCTGCGCGGCGATCCCCGTCGTGAAGGTGCTGCGCGAGTCGCTCGTCGTCTCGAACGTCCACCGCGTGCTCGGCATCGTCAACGGCACGACGAACTTCATCCTCTCGCGCATGGAGCGCGGCGGCTCGTACGCCGAGGCGCTCGCGGAGGCGCAGGAGCTCGGCTACGCAGAGGCAGATCCGAGCGACGACGTCAACGGCGCCGACGCCGCCGCGAAGATGGCGATCCTCGCGACGGTCGCCTTCGGCTCGCGTGTCACCGTCGACGACGTCGACACGCGCGGGATCACCGAGATCGAGCCCGCGCACGTGTCGGCGGCCGAGCAGCTCGGCATGGTCGTGCGGCTCGTCGGCATCGCAAGCCTCGTCGACGGTCGCGTCGACGTGCGCGTGCAGCCGGCGCTCGTCGAGCGCTCGCATCCGCTCGCCGCGGTCGACGGCGCGTTCAACGCCGTGATGCTGCAGGGAGACGCGATCCGCGAGATCACGCTCGAGGGCCCCGGCGCCGGCGGCATCGAGACCGCGTCGGCGGTCGTCGCCGACCTCGTCAGCGTCGTCGGCACGGCGGGCACCGGCTTCCTCCAGAACGACGCGTGCTGGCGCGAGCTCGAGTTCCTGCCCGAGGGAGAGTGGAGCTCGCCGTTCTACGCGCATCTCGACGTCGCCGACCGGCCCGGCGTGCTCGCGCACGCGGCGAGCCGGCTCGCCGCGCACGAGGTCTCCGTCGCGCAGCTCGTGCAGCGCCTCTCCGACGGGCGCGCGGCGATCGAGCTCGTCCTCCATGCGGCGCCGCTCGGCGCGGTGCGAGCGGCGATGGTGGAGATCGCGGCGCTGCCCGAGGTGCTCGGGCCCCCTTTTCTCGTTCCCGTGATCTCGGAGCGGCCGCTGTGACCGTCACGCTCGGAGAGGGGAACACGCCGCTCCTGCGCGCCGGGCGCCTCTCGGAGCGCTTCGGCGTCGAGGTCTGGCTGAAGTGGGAGGGCGCGAACCCGACCGGCTCGTTCAAGGATCGCGGCATGAGCGTCGCGGTCACGCGCGCGCTCGAGGACGGTGCGAGCGGCGTCATCTGCGCGTCGACCGGGAACACCGCTGCATCCGCCGCCGCGTACGCGGCGCGCGCAGGGCTCCAGGCCGTGATCGTCGTCTCCGCCGGTGCGACCGCCAGCTCGAAGCTCGTGCAGGTGCGCGCGGTCGGCGGACGCGTCGTCGAGGTCGACGGCACGTTCTCCGACGCGTACGCCGAGGCCGAGCGCCTTGCCGCCGACGGCGGCCTGGTCCTCGTCAACTCGACGAACCCGAATCGCATCGAGGGGCAGAAGACCGCCGCGTTCGAGATCCTCCAGCAGCTCGGAGGCATGCCAGACGTGCTCGCGCTCCCCTACGGAGGCGGCGGCAATACGAAGGCGTACGCGCGCGGCTTCGACGAGGCCGCCGGCGCGCTCCCGCGCTTCCATCCGACGGAGGCCGAGCGCCGCGCCGACACCCTCGCGTCGGCGATCCGAATCGTCGAGCCGATCCACCGCGCCGAGGTCGAGGACGCGCTCGCCCGCTCCGGCGGCTCGGTCGTCACGGTGAGCGACGACGAGCTGACGGCAGCCTGGCGCCTGCTCGGGAGCGAGGAGGGCGTCTTCTGCGAGCCCGCCTCCGCGGCCGGCGTCGCGGCGGTCGCGCGCGGCGTCGTGCGCGAGGGCGAGCGCGTCGTCTGCGTCGTCACGGGGCACGGGCTCAAGGATCCCGACGCCGTCACGAGGCTCGCCGCATGACGATCCACGTGCGCGCACCGGCGACGACCGCGAATCTCGGCGCCGGCTTCGACGTGGCCGCTGTCGCGCTCGACCTCTGGAACGAGCTCGAGGTGGGGGAGCCGGACGGGCACGACGTCGACGCGTCGCATCTCGCGGTGCAGGCGTTCTCGCGCTTCGCGTCGCCCAAGGGGCGTTCGTTCACGTTCGTGGACCGCATCCCGCGCGAGCGCGGGCTCGGCTCGAGCGCGTCGGTGATCGCGCTCGGCCTCGTCGCCGGCGCGATCGCAGCCGGCGCGGACCCGCATGCCGACGAGCTGCTCGCGGAAGGCCTGCCGCTCGAAGGGCACGCCGACAACCTTGCCGCCGCCCTCGTCGGCGGCGTCTGCTTGACCTGGGACGGGCACATCGCACGCGTCGCCGACGACGTTCCGGCCGCCGCGATCGCCGTCGTCCCGCAGGAGCGCATGAAGACGGCGGAAGCGCGCGCGTCGTTGCCGCAAACGATGCAGCACGCCGATGCCGTCTTCAGCGCGATCCATGCGACGCTGCTGGGCGCGGCGCTCGCGTCGGGCGACAAGCTGCTCTTCTCCGCGAGCGCGAACGACCGACTGCACGAGCCGTACCGTGCCGCGCACGCGCCGCAGCTCGAGGCGATCCGCAGCGACCCGCCGCGCGGGTTCCTCGGCGCGACGCTCTCCGGCTCGGGGCCGACGGTGATCGTCTGGGCCGAGAAGGAGCGCGCCGGCGAGACCGCGGCCGAGCTCCTCGACCGGTTCCCCGGTTACGAGATCCTCCACCTGCCCGTGACGACGACGGGAGCAGGCGCCGTATGAGCGACCCGTACGCACGCACGAGCGATCCGGCGAAGCGGCACAGCGCGGCGCTCACCGACGGCGTCGACCGCGCGCCCGCGCGCGCGATGCTGAAGGGCATCGGCATCGACGACGACGCCCTCGCGCGGCCGCTCGTCGGGATCGCGACGACGTGGATCGAGACGATGCCGTGCAACTGGAACCAGCGCGAGCTCGCGCGGCACGTGCGCCGCGGCATCATCGAGGCGGGCGGCACGCCGGTCGAGTTCAACACGATCGCGGTCTCCGACGGCGTGTCGATGGGAACCGAGGGCATGCGCGCGTCGCTCGTCTCGCGCGAGACGATCGCCGACTCGATCGAGCTCGTCGTGCGCGGCCATCTGCTCGACGGGCTCGTGTGCCTCGTCGGCTGCGACAAGACGATCCCCGCGGCGGCGATGGCGCTCGCGCGCCTCGACGTGCCGGGGCTCGCGCTCTACAACGGCTCGATCGCGCCGGGACGCTTCCGCGGCCGCGACGTGACGATCCAGGACGTCTTCGAGGCCGTCGGCAAGGCGGCCGCGGGGACGATGTCGAACGCCGACGTGCACGAGCTCGAGGGCGCCGCCTGCCCCGGCGCCGGTGCGTGCGGCGGCCAGTTCACCGCGAACACGATGGCGATGGCACTCGAGTTCCTCGGCATCAGCCCCGGCGGGCTCAACGACATCCCCGCGACCGATCCGGCGAAGCACGAAGCGGCGTACGAGGCCGGGAAGATCGCGATGCGGCTCGTGCGCGACGACTTGCGCCCGTCGCAGATCATGACGCGCGACGCACTCGAGAACGCCGTCGCGGGCATCGCCGCGAGCGGAGGGTCGACGAACGGGGTCATGCACCTGATCGCGATCGCGAGCGAGCTCGGCATCACGTTGACGATCGACGAGTTCGACGTGATCGCCGCGCGCACGCCGGTCGTCGCCGACATCGTCCCCGGCGGGCGCTTCGTCGCGACCGACCTGCACGCGGCGGGCGGCGTCGGGCTCGTCACGCGCGAGCTGCTGAAGGCGGGGCTCGTCCACGGCGACGCGCCGAACGTCGACGGGCGGTCGCTCGCCGAGGTCGCCGCCGCCGTCGTCGAGACCGAGGGGCAGGAGGTCGTCGTTCCGATCGAGCGGCCGCTGAAGGCGACCGGGGGGCTCGCGATCCTGCGCGGCAACCTCGCGCCCGAGGGCTGCGTCGTGAAGCTCGCCGGCCACGAGCGGCTCTTCCACAGCGGCCCGGCGCGCGTCTTCGACTCGGAGGAGGAGTGCTTCGCCGCGGTGAAAGCGCGCACGATCGAGGCCGGAGACGTCGTCGTGATCCGCTACGAAGGCCCGGCCGGCGGCCCCGGCATGCGCGAGATGCTGCACGTCACGGCTGCGCTCGTCGGCGAGGGCCTCGGCGACGAGGTCGCGCTCATCACGGACGGGCGGTTCTCCGGGGCGACGCACGGGCTGATGGTCGGGCACGTCGCACCCGAGGCCGCGCGCGGCGGCCCGATCGCGGCCGTGCGCGACGGCGACACGGTCGAGCTCGACGTCGAGGCGCGCGAGCTGCGCGTCGTGCTCTCCGACGAGGAGATCGCGTCGCGGCTCGCGGCCGTCGTGCCGCCGGCGCCGCGCTACGCGACGGGCGTGCTCGCGCGCTACGCGCTGCTCGTCTCCTCCGCCTCCGACGGCGCCGTCCTGAGGAGCACGGTTTGACGCCGGCACGCTTCATTTCGTATAGTGCTGTCACCAACGGCGCGGGCACCACGTCCCGCTCCGCATCGAGAGAGGCTGAGGGAACCGGCCCTGAGACGCCTCGGCAACCTGCACCCGACGGAGGGTGTGTGGTGCCAAGCCCGGCCGAGCCGACGGCTCGGAGGATGTCGAGCGAGAGACGAAAGGAGAACGTGTAGTGCCCGCCACAGCCCTCAGGTGCCGCGTCTGCGAGACGCAGTACCCCCTCGACCCGATCGGGGTCTGCTCCAAGTGCTTCGGCCCGCTCGAGCCGGTCTACGACCGCGACGAGCAGCGCCGCGTCGTCACGCGCGCGTCGATCGAGGCCGGCCCGCGCTCGATCTGGCGCTACGCCGACCTGCTTCCCGTTGCGCCGCCCCCCGAGCAGCGCCTGCCCGCCGGCTGGACGCCGCTCGTGCGCGCGCATCGCCTCGAAGAGGCGCTCGGCCTAGGCGAGCTCTGGCTGAAGCTCGACACGGCGAACCCGACGCACTCGTTCAAGGACCGCGTCGTCGCCGTCGCCGCCGCCAAGGCGATCGAGCTCGGCCGCACGACGCTCTCGTGCTCGTCGACCGGCAACCTCGCGAACGCCGTCGCCGCGCGCGCCGCCGCGGAGGGTCTCGAGGCGGTCGTGCTGTGTCCCGCCGACCTCGAGCCGGAGAAGCTGATCGCGACGTCGATCTACGGCGCGAAGATCATCGCCGTCGACGGGAGCTACGACGACTGCAGCCGCCTCAGCGTCGAGCTGTCGTTCGAGCTCGACTGGGCATTCGTCAACGTCGGCCTCCGCTCGTACTACGCGGAAGGGTCGAAGACGCTCGCGTTCGAGATCGCAGAGCAGCTCGGCTGGGAGTTGCCGGACGCCGTCGTCGCGCCGATCGCCTCGGGCGCGATGTTCTCGAAGGTGCACCAGGGCTTCGGCGAGCTGCTCGAGCTGGGGCTGGTCGAGGGAACCGCGCCGCGGCTCGTCGGCGGCCAGGCGGAAGGCTGCTCACCGGTCGCAACGGCGTTCGCAGAAGGCGCGCGCGTGAAGCCGGTGCGGCCGAACACGCTCGCGCGCTCGCTCGCGATCGGCAGCCCCGCCGACGGCGACCTCGCGGTCGGCGTGGCGCGGGCTTCGCGAGGCTCGGTGCACGCGGTGCTCGAGGACGACATCGCCGACAACATCGCGCTCCTCGCCGAGACGACCGGCGTGTTCGGCGAGACCGCGCCCGGCGTCACCCTCGGCGCGCTCCGTGCCGCAGTCGAGAACGGCGAGCTCGGCGAGAGCGACCGCGTCGTCCTCCTCGTCACCGGCGACGGGTTGAAGACGCCCGGCGTCGTCGCCGACCGCTTCGAGCTCACGCGCGTCGAGCCCGACGCGGACCGGATCCTGGAGACCCTCGGTGTCCATGTCTAGACAACGCACGACAACAGGAGGTGCAGCATGAGAACCGGGCCGCGGACGGGGTTCCGCTGGACGCCCGAGACGATCGTCTACGCGATCACGCTCTGGTACCGCAAGCACAGCCGCACACCGCTCACGAGCGAGTGGGACCAGGCGGGCGAGAACCATCCGTCGAGGCAGACGGTCGCGCGCGTGTTCGGCAGCTGGAACGAAGCGATGCAGGCGGCGGGCTTCACGCCGCGTCCGCGCGGCCGCCAGCCGCGCTCGCTGACGGAGGGCGCCCTTGCCGACGGGTAGCGAGCGAGTCGTCCTCCTGCCGGGGGACGGCATCGGCCCCGAGGTCGTGGAGCAGGCGCGTCAGGCGCTCGAGCTCCTCGCGCCCGAGGTCGAGATCGAAGAGCGGCTGATCGGCGCAGCCGCGATCCGTGCAACGGGAGAGCCGCTGCCGCAGGAGACCGTGGAGGCCTGCCTCTCGGCGGCGGCCGTGCTGAAGGGGCCGGTCGGCGATCCCGAGTTCGACGCGGCCGACGTGCGTCCCGAGCAGGGGCTGCTTGCGCTGCGTGCGGCGCTCGACGCGTATGCGAACCTCCGCCCGGCGGTGCTCGGCAACGTCGACGTGCTGATCGTGCGCGAGCTCGTCGGCGGGCTCTACTTCGGTGCGAAGGGCGTGCGCGAGGACGGCACGGTGTTCGACACGTGCGAGTACCACCCACGCCAGGTCGAGCGGATCGTGCGTCGTGCGTTCCGGCTCGCGGAGTCGCGCGGCGGTGCGCTCACGTCGGTCGACAAGGCCAACGTGCTCGAGACGTCGCGTATGTGGCGCCGCGTGGTCGACGAGGTCGCCGTGGAGTATCCGCAGGTGCGTGTCGACCACATGCTCGTCGACAACGCGGCGATGCAGCTCGCGACGACTCCCGAGCAGTTCGACGTGCTCGTGACGGAGAACATGTTCGGCGACATCCTCTCCGACCTCGCCGCCGCGGTCACCGGCGGCCTCGGCATGGCGCCGTCGGCGAGCCTCTCCGACGGGGGCCCGGGGATCTTCGAGCCGGTGCACGGCTCGGCGCCCGACATCGCCGGCCGCGGCCTCGCGAACCCGACCGCGATGCTCCGCTCGACCGCGCTGCTGCTCGAGCACGGCCTCGCACGGCCGCAGGAGGCGCAGGCTCTCGTCCGTGCGATCGAGGCGGCGCTCGTGTCGTCGCCGACCGTCGATCTGGGCGGATCCGCGTCGACGGCGGAGTTCGGCGCGGCCGTAAAGGAACAACTCGCTGTTGACCGGGCGGCCTCGTCGCCGTACCCTGGGACGTAGATGGTCCTCGCGCTCGAAGCCCCCCGCACGATTACATCCTTCAAGGGCTTCTACGCGTTCGCCTTTACGCGCTAGCCGGCGCTTTCGCTTCCCCGCTGTCGCCCGGCTAGCTCATATCTCTCGCGGGAGCCCCGTTCTCGTTCGCGAGGAGGCGAACCTTTCGATGACCCAGACCCAGTCCCTCAGCACCGATTCCTGTACCTGCCAGACCCCGATCCCGGTCGAGCGCGCCGAGCGCAAGGGCGCGGCGATCACGGTCTGCTTCCGGTGCGGGCTCCGCATCCCGGCGCGCCTGCGATGAGCCCGAACGTCGCCTATCCAGGTCCCGCCGGGTCGCACACGTCGGCTGCCGCCGCGACGCTCTTCCCCGCGGACACGCTCGTGCCGCTCCAGGGCTTCCGCGCGGTCGCGGACGCCGTCGTGAGCGCGGAGGCGACGCACGGCGTCCTGCCGATCGAGAGCTCGCTCGTCGGCGCCGTCGCCGAGACGCACGATCTGTTGTACGAGCGTGCGCTCTCGATCGTCGGCGAGACGATCCTGCCGATCCGGCACTGCCTCGCTGCGCCGGTCTCGGTGCCGCTCGACGAGATTCGCATCGTGCGGTCGCATCCGACCGCGCTCGAGCAGTGCCGCAGCCTGCTGGCGCGGATGCCGAACGCGTCGGTGATCGCGGCGGCGACGACGGCCGAGGCGGCGCAGCAGGCGGCCGAGGACGGCGATCCGTCCGTCGCAGCGATCGCGAGCGACGAGGCGGTGGCGCTGTACGGGCTGACGGTGCTCGAGGAAGACGTCGGCGACAGCCTCGCGTTCACGCGCTTCGTGTCGATCGCGCCGTACACGCGCGTCGACCGGGGGCTGCGCGACGCACGCACGGCGTTCACGTTTGCGACCGATCACCGCCCGGGCGCGTTGTTCGCCGCGATCGAGCCGTTTGCGCGGGCGGGCCTCGACCTCGTGCGCCTCGTCTCGCGTCCGCTGCCGGCGACGCCCTGGAAGTACCGCTTCGACGCCGTCGTCGCGGGCCATCCCCTCGAGCCCGCCGTGCGCATGGCGCTGCGCGAGCTCGAAGCCGTCACGCGCACGCTGCGCGTCGTCGGCGTCTACGAAGGACACAAGGAGGAGGGAGCATGAGCATGACCGAGAACGCGCCATCCGTCACGCAGGTCGAGGACCCGTACGTCCTCGGCATCCGCCGCGAGATCTCCGATCTCGACCGCTCGCTCGTCGAGCTCGTGAACAAGCGCCTGAAGCTCGTCGCGGGGCTGAAGCGCTACAAGGACGAGCACGGGATCGGGTTCGTCGACCTCGCGCGCGAGGAGTGGATGCTGCAGTACCTGCAGCGCGCGAACCGCGGGCCGCTGTCGCAGGACGGCCTCGCGCAGCTGTACCACGACCTGCTCGCGCTGATGAAGCAGGAGGTCACCGCCCAGCACGCAGGGGGCGACGCCTGACGTTTGCACGCTTCGACGGCCTCAATCCCTCCTGAAGCGCCGTCGAACGAGAGGCGCCTGCCGCTGCCGCAGGTGGCGGGCGCCTCTCTACCCTTTCTCCTGAGAAGCTCTCACACAATGAGCGATTGTGTCGCCCGGCCGCGCTCGGCGGCGCGATGCGGCGTCCTCGGTCGCCCCGATAGCACCACTATCGGGGCTCCCTACGTCCTTGCCTCGCACCACCGAGCGCACCCGGATCGACGAACCTCATTGTGTGAGAGCTTCTTAGACGTTCTGGAATGCGTTCAGCGCGGCCTGCTGCTGCTCGCGCAGGAGCAGCGCGCGGTCGAGCGCGTTCACGACGGCGCGGAGCGACGCGGTGACGATGCTCGGGTGCACGCCGACGCCCCAGACGGGCTCGCCGTCGACGTCGGCCTCGACGTACGCGGCGGCGACCGCGTCCTCGCCGGTGCTCATCGCGTGCTCGTGGTAGTCGAGCACGCGGATCGAGAGCGCGCTCAGCTCTGCGAGCGCGTGCACGAGCGATGCGATCGGGCCGTTTCCCTCGCCGACGATCTCCGCCGGCTCGCCGTCGACGCGCAGCTGCGCGGTGAGCCGGTCGCCTTTCTCGGCGGAGTCGTGACGGTAGGAGACGATCTCGTACGGCTTGTCGACCGCGAGGTAGCTCTCGCGGAACACGTCGTAGATCTCCTCCGCGGAGAGCTCACCGCCCTGAGCGTCCGTGATCGCCTGCACCTTCTGCGCGAAGTCGACCTGCAGCCCGCGCGGCAGCTCGAGCCCGTAGCGGCTCGCGAGCAGGAAGGCAACGCCGCCCTTGCCGGACTGTGAGTTGACGCGGATGATCGCCTCGTAGCTGCGGCCGACGTCCTGCGGGTCGATCGGCAGGTACGGGACGTCCCACGTCGCGCCGTCGGACTGCTGCTGCGCGTGCATGCCCTTCTTGATCGCGTCCTGGTGCGAGCCGGAGAACGCGGTGTACACGAGCTCGCCGACCCAAGGATGGCGCGGGTGGACGGGCAGCTCGTTGCATTCCTCGACGATGCGCTTGGCTTCGTCGAGCTGTGAGAGGTCGAGGTGCGGGTCGACGCCCTGCGTGAGCAGGTTCAGCGCGATCGTGATCAGGTCGACGTTGCCGGTGCGTTCGCCGTTGCCGAAGAGCGTGCCTTCGACGCGCTCGGCGCCGGCCATCAATCCGAGCTCCGCCGTCGCGACCGCCGTGCCGCGGTCGTTGTGCGGGTGGACGGAGAGCACGACCGCTTCGCGGCGCGAGAAGTGCCGGCCGAACCATTCGATGCGGTCGGCGTAGACGTTCGGCGGGAAGTGCTCGACCGTCGTCGGCAGGTTGACGATCATCTTCTCCTGCGGTGACGGTCCCCACTCGGCCGCGACGGCCTCGCAGATCTCGAGCGCGAAGTCGAGCTCGGTGTGGTGGAAGCTCTCGGGCGAGTACTCGAACATGATCTCCGTGTCCGTCTTCGCGGCGAGCCGCTTGCACATCTCGGTGCCGCGCACCGCGAGCTCTGTGACGCCGGCCTTGTCGAGGCGGAAGACGACGCGCCGCTGCGTCGAGGACGTCGAGTTGTAGAGGTGGACGATCGCGCGGCGTGCGCCTTCGACCGATTCGAACGTGCGCTCGATCAGCTCCGGGCGTGCCTGGGTGAGGACCGCGATCGTCACGTCGTCGGGGATGAGGTCTTCGTCGACGAGCGTGCGCACGAAGTCGAAGTCCGGCTTCGACGCGGCGGGGAAGCCGACCTCGATCTCCTTGAACCCGAGCTGGAGCAGGAGCGCGAACAGGCGGCGCTTGCGCGCGGGGTCCATCGGGTTGACGAGCGCCTGGTTCCCGTCGCGCAGGTCGGTCGAGCACCAGATCGGGGCGCGGTCGAGCACGACGTTCGGCCACGTGCGATCGGGGAGATCGACGGTGTCGTACGGGCGGTATTTGGAGAACGGCATCGGCACGGCTTCGGCTCCTTCGGCGGAATGGGGACGCACTGGTCCCACGGCACGGTGGACGGGTATGTGCAGGCCGGCTTCCCCTACCGGGGAAGGGCGAGGAGCGCGCCGAGGAGGATGGAGCCGGTGGCCGTCGAGGCGTGCACGGCTCTCAGGGTAGGCCATTCGAGGCGCCGGAGCGAGCGAAAAACGGACATCGGCCCCAACTCCGGTGCCAGGCCCGGGCCAGGCAGGTGCCAGGCACCGTGCCGGAACCGTTACGCGTTCGTCACGACGCCCTCGCCGCGCCGAAGCCGCGGAGCCCCGCTGTTCTCCAGGCGCCGCAGGGACCCGGTGCCAGGCCCGGGCCTGGCACCGGGTTGGATCTGTGCAGCGCTCGTCACAGGCGGCTTACGACAGGTGCCGGGCGCCGACGCTAGAGCGACGTCGTCGCGATCGGCGCGGCGTGCGCCGATTCGTACGCTGCGAGCGCGGCTTCCTCGCGGAGCGTCAGGGCGATGTCGTCGAGGCCCTCGAGCAGGCACGTGCGCGCGTGGTCGTCGAGCTCGAACGGGAAGCCGCCCGCGGTGCGCGCCTCGAGGTCGACCGTCAGCTCCTCGCCGGCCTCCGCGCGCGCCATCAGCTCCTTCACCTGCTCGGCCGGCAGCGTCACCGGCAGCAGCCCGATCTTCAGCGAGTTCTGCCGGAAGATGTCGCCGAACGACGGCGCGACGACCGCCTCGAACCCGTAGTCCTGCAACGCCCACGGCGCGTGCTCGCGCGACGAGCCGCAGCCGAAGTTCCGCCCCGCGAGCAGGATCTTCCCCTGCTGGTGATTCAGCTCGAACGCGGGGTCCTTCTTCCAGTCGAAGAACAGGAACTCGCCGAAGCCGCTCCGCTCGATGCGCTTCAGGAACTGCTTCGGGATGATCTGGTCGGTGTCGACGTCGGGCCGGTCGAGCACGACCGCGCGCGAGGTGACCGCGCGGAACGGATTCACGCCGGCACCAGGTCGCGCACGCCGGCGAACCGTCCACGGATCGCGGTGGCAGCGGCGACGGTGGGGGAGACGAGGTGCGTGCGACCGCCGGCGCCCTGACGGCCTTCGAAGTTGCGGTTCGACGTCGACGCGCAGCGCTCGCCCGGCGCGAGGATGTCGGGGTTCATCCCGAGGCACATCGAGCAGCCCGCGCGGCGCCACTCGAAGCCTGCGGCGGTGAAGATCGCGTCGAGCCCCTCCGCCTCCGCCTGCCGCTTCACGCTCGCCGAGCCCGGCACCACCTGCGCGCGCACCGACGGATGCACGTGATGCCCCTTGACGATCGCGGCAGCCGCACGCAGGTCCTCGATGCGCGAGTTCGTGCACGAGCCGATGAAGACCCGATCGACGGCGATCTCGTGGATCGGCGTTCCCGGCTCGAGCGCCATGTACGCGAGCGCTCGCTCCGCCGCCTCGCGGTCGTCGGCGCTCTCGAAGTCGGCGGGATCCGGGACGACGCCGTCGATCGGCACGACCATGCCGGGATTCGTGCCCCACGTGACCTGCGGACGGATCTCGGCGACGTCGATCTCGAGCTCGCGGTCGAACACCGCGTCGGGATCGCTCGGGAGCGCGCGCCAGCGCGCGACGGCCTCGTCCCACGCAGCACCCTTCGGCGCGCCCGGCCGGCCCTCGAGATACGCGAACGTCGTCTCGTCGGGCGCGATCATCCCGGCGCGCGCGCCCGCCTCGATCGACATGTTGCAAATCGTGAGCCGGCCCTCCATCGAGAGCTGCTCGATCACCGGGCCTGCGTACTCGATCACGTGACCGACGCCGCCGTCCACGCCGAGCCGCCCGATCGCAGCGAGCACGAGATCCTTCGCGCCGATGTCCGGCGCCATCTCGCCGACGAAGGACACGCGCAGCGAGCGCGGTTTCCGCTGCTCGAGCGTCTGCGTCGCGAGCACGTGCTCCACCTCCGACGTGCCGATGCCGAACGCCAGCGCGCCGAACGCGCCGTGCGTCGACGTGTGCGAGTCGCCGCACACGATCGTCATCCCGGGCTGCGTCACGCCGAGCTCGGGCCCGATCACGTGCACGATCCCCTCGCGGCCGCTGCCGGTCGCATAGAGCGGAACGCCGAACTCGTCGCAGTTGCGCGACAGCGCCTCGAGCTGCTGGCGCGAGAGATCGTCCATCGGCGTGTCGTCGCCGGTGACGACGTTGTGGTCCATCGTCGCGAGCGTCAGGTCGGGCCGCCGCACCTTCCGGCCCGCGATCCGTAGTCCCTCGAACGCCTGCGGCGAGGTGACCTCGTGGACGAGGTGGAGGTCGACGTACAGCAGATCCGGCAGGCCGTCCGCGCGTCGCACGACATGGCTCTCCCAGACCTTCTCGAACAGCGTCAGACCCATGGGTCGAAGCTAGCGCGCGACTTCGCGAACGGCGGCTCTGATTGTGCGGTTTGCTGGGGTTCTTGCCTACCCTAGACCGCATGGTCGTCCACGAGGAGGCCCCGGCCGACGCGCCCCTCCGGCGCGACGTCCGCCTGCTCGGCGACCTCCTCGGCCGGGTGCTCGTGGAGCAGGAGGACGAGAGCCTGCTCGAGGACGTCGAGCGCGTGCGCGCGCTCGCGCGCGCCGCCCGGTCCGGGTCGCCGCACGACGACCTGATCGAGGGCGTCGCATCCCTTCCGCTCGAGCGCGAGGCGAGCGTGCTGCGTGCGTTCGCGCTCTACTTCCAGCTCACGAACGTCGCCGAGCAGCAGCATCGCGTACGCCGCCGCACGGAGTACGAGCGCGAGGAGCGCATCCGGCCCGAGTCGCTCGACGACGCTTTCGCGAAGCTCGACGGCGTCGCGCACGCCGAGCTCGAGCGCCGCGTGTCGCTGCGGCTCGTGCTGACCGCGCATCCGACGGAGGCCACGCGCCGCACGGTGCTCGAGTCGCAGCGCCGCGTCGGCGCACTGCTGGCGGAGCTCGACGATCCGCGGCTCGCATCGTCTCGCCGCGAGGAGATCGACGTCGCGCTCGCTGCCGAGATCACGATGCTCTGGCAGATGGACGAGGTGCGGTCGCGACGGCCGCGCGTCGTCGACGAGATCCGCAACGGCCACTGGTTCTTCGAGCAGAGCCTCGTCGACGCGTCCGAGCAGCTGCTCGCGGCGTATCGGCGGCATCTGCCCGGTGCGCCGGTGCCGCTGCGCTTCGGCACGTGGATCGGCGGCGACGCGGACGGCAACCCGAACGCAGGCCCGCAGACCATCGCCGAGGCGCTCGAGCGCGGCCGCCGCCTGCTGCTGAACCGCTACCGGGACGAGGTGCGCGCGCTCGCCGCGGCGATCGGCGTCTCGTCGCGGCTCACGCCGGTCGACGACCGGCTGCTCGAGTCGATCGCCCGCGACGAGCGCGAGCAGCCCGCATACGCCGCGGCGATCGGCGACCAGAACGAGGACGAGCCCTACCGGCGGAAGCTCTCCTTCATGTGGCGGAAGCTCGACGACGACGCGTACGAGTCCGCCGAGCACTTCGCCGAGGATCTCGCGCTGCTCGATCGCAGCCTGCGCGCGAATCGCGGTGCGCGGATCGCCGACGGGCGTCTCGCAGCGCTTCGCCGGCGCGTCGAGCTCTTCGGCTTCCACCTCGCGAAGCTCGACGTGCGCGTCCACGCGCGCGACGTCGCGAACGACGACGAGCGCGTGCGCGCGATCCTCGACGCGGCCGTCGCCGCGCGCGGGCGGCACGGCGCGGAAGCCCTCGACACGGTGATCGTCTCCGGCACCGAGTCCGCCGCAGACGTCGAGCGAGTGCACGAGCTGCTGCGCGTGCCGCTTTCCGTCGTTCCGCTCTTCGAGTCGATCGAGACGCTGCGCGCCGCGGCGCGCATCTACGAAGAGCTGCTCGACGGCGCCGGCTGCAGCGAGGTCATGGTCGGCTACTCCGACTCCGCGAAGGACGCGGGCTACCTCGCAGCTCAATGGGAGATCCGTCATGCGCTCGTCGAGCTCGCCGCCGTCGCGCGGCGCCGCGGCGTCGAGCTGACCGTGTTCCACGGGCGCGGCGGCAGCGCCGGACGCGGCGGCGGGCCGACGTACGACGCGATCCTCGCGCAGCCGCAGGGCGAGCCGCCCGGACGCCTGAAGCTCACGGAACAGGGCGAGACGATCGCGTTCAAGTACGGGCTCCCCGGTCTCGCGTACCGCAACCTCGAGGCCGCGCTCGCCGCGACCCTGCTCGCCGCCGCGCCGGAGCGCACCGATGTCGCCGCGCCCGCCGGCGCCGAGCCACTCGTCGCCGAGCTCGCCGACCGCTCGCGCGCCGCGTACCGAGAGCTCATCGAGGACCCGGGATTCGCCGACTTCTTTCGCGCCTTCACGCCCGTCGACGAGCTCGCGCTGCTCAACATCGGCTCTCGTCCGGCACGGCGCCCGGAGAGCGCGGAGTACCTCGGCTCGCTCCGGGCGATCCCCTGGGTGTTCGCGTGGACGCAGAACCGCTGCCTGCTGCCCGCGTGGTACGGCTGCGGCACCGCGTTCGACGGCGCCGACGTCGACGAGCTGCGCCGCCTCTACGCCGAGTGGGGCTTCTTCCGCACTCTCGTCCAGAATCTCGAGATGACTCTCGCGAAGGCGAGCATGGAGATCGCACACGAGTACCTCGCGCTCGTCGACGGCGACCGGCTCTGGGAGCCGGTCGCCGAGGAGCACGCGCGCACCGTCGCCGCCGTGCTCGAGATCGTCGAGGCGCGCGACCTGCTCGACCGTCATCCTGTCGTGCAGCGCTCCGTGCGTCTGCGGAATCCCTATGTCGATCCGATGAACGCGATCCAGGTCGAGCTGCTGCAGCGCTACCGCGGCGGCGACGAGGACGCGGTCGCGCCGCTCCTGCGCTCGATCGCCGGCATCGCTGCGGCGCTGCGGAACACCGGATGAGCGTCGACCTGCGCGAGCTCGTCGAGCGAGAGGCTGCTGCGGCGCATGCCGCCGTGCCCGAGCTCACCGACGAGAAAGTCACGGAAGCGCTCCGGCACGCCGCGGAGCTCGTCGACGAGCGGAGCCGCGCGATCGTGCTCGCGAACGGCGTCGACCTCGATGCGGCCGCCGGCCTCGACGAAGGCTCGCTCGACCGGCTTCGCCTCGACGACTCCCGCATCGCCGCGCTGCGCGACCAGCTCGCAGAGCTCGCCGCGCTGCCGCCGCTCGACCGTGACGAGAGCGGGTGGGAGCTCGACAACGGCCTCCGTGTCGCGGTTCGCCGGATCCCGATCGGCGCCGTCGGCGCGAACTTCGAGGCGCGCCCGAACGTCGCAGTCGATGTCGCGGGGCAGCTGCTGAAGAGCCTGAACGGAGCCGTCCTGCGCACCGGCGGCGCCGCGCTCCACACCGTCACCGTGCTCGTCGACGACGTGCTGCGTCCCGCGCTCGAGCACGCAGGCCTGCCGCCGGCCGCGGTCGGTCTCGTGCGTTCGCCCGAGCGCGAAGGCGCACGCGTGCTCGTCTCGCTCCCGCACGTGCTGCCGCTCGTGATCCTGCGCGGGAGCGGCGAGACGACTGCCGCCCTGGCCCGCGACGCGGCGCAGCACGGCGTCCGCACCCTTGCGCACTCGGAGGGCGGCGGTGTCCTCTATATAGGAGCCGCTGCCGACGCCGCCCGCGCGCAGGCGCTCGTCGAGTCGAGCCTCGACCGGCTCGGCGTCTGCAACCGCCTCAACCTGCTGCTCGTCGACCGCGCGGCGGAGGAGCAGCTGGCCGGCCTGCTGCTCCTGCTCGGACGTCTCGGCATCGACGTGCGCGAGCCGGCGCGGCTCGGCCACGAGTGGGCGAACGACCCGGAGCACGTCGCGTCGGTGACGGTGCACGTCGTCGAGTCGCTCGAGGAGGCGGTGGCGATCGCGAACGACGAGACGTCGGGCCTCGCGGCCGCGATCGCGACCGAGGACGAGGCTGCGGCCGAGCGGTTCCTCGCCGGCTACCGAGGCACCGCCGCGTTCTGGAACGCGCCGACGCGCTTCACCGACGGCTTCGCGCTCACCGGCTCTCCGGAGACGGGCATCAACGTCGATCGCGTCCCCGGCCCCCGAGGCCCCGTGACGTATCGCGACCTCTGGCTGCGGCAGTACCGCGTCACCGGCGACGGCACGCAGCGGCGATGAAGAAGCCCGTCGTCGTCAAGCTCGGCTCGAGCCTCGTCGTCGACGCCAAAGGAAGGCCGCGCCGTGCGCTGCTGCGTGCGCGTGCGGCGGAGATCGCGGAGCTCGTCGACGCGGGAACGCCCGTGTGCGTCGTCTCGTCGGGTGCGATCGCACTCGGGCTGCAGCGGCTCGGGCTCGAACGGCGGCCGTCGAGCCTCTCGAAGCTGCAGGCCGCGTCCGCGCTCGGGCAGGCCGCGCTGCAGCGCGTGTGGCAGGACGCGCTGCGGCCGCACGGGCTCGAGGCGGCGCAGATCCTGCTCACGGGCGCAGAGATCGCGGAGCGGCGCGCGTACGTGAACGCGCGCAGCGCGCTGTCGGCGCTCTTCTCGCTCGGCGCCGTGCCGGTCGTGAACGAGAACGACGCGACGGCGACCGACGAGATCAGCTTCGGCGACAACGACGCACTCGCCGCGCAGGTCGCGGTGCTCGTGCAGGCGCGGCTGCTCGTGCTGCTGACGACGGTTCCCGGCGTGCTGCGCGAAGGTGTGCTGATCGAGGACGGTGCCGCGGCCCGCTCGGCGGTGTTCGGGCCGGGCAGCGCGCTCGGACGCGGCGGCATGGAGAGCAAGGTCGCCGCGGCCGAGGTTGCGGCGGGTGCCGGCATTCCGACGGTGATCGCCGGCGGCGAGGGCCAGGCCGTGCTGCCTGCGATCCTCGCCGGCCGCGGGACCGGCACGCGCTTCGCCGCCGCCGAGGGCTCGGCGCCGGCGTTCAAGCTCTGGCTCCGGCACGGCAAGCGCGTCGCGGCGCGGATCACGGTCGACGAGGGTGCGCAGCGCGCCGTCGTCGGCGGCGGCGCGAGCCTGCTCGCGGTCGGCGTCACCGGCTGGGACGCGGAGTTCCGCGCCGGCGACGGCGTCGAGCTCGTCGGCCCCGGCGGCAGCCCGTTCGCGCGCGGCATCGCGTCCGTCGACTCCGCGGAGCTCGCCGGCAGGCCGACGAACGTCGAGGCGATCCACCGCGACCGCCTCGTCGTCCTGCGTCCCTAAACGGGACAACTCACTTTCCTAAATATAGTGGCTTCACATAGCGTCACGGGATGCCGCCGCAGGCCACCTGGGAGACCGTGCTCGAACGGAACACGGTCGAGCGGATCAAGCGCGACAAGGCCCCGCTCGGGATCCGCGACGAGCTGCCGGCGCTGATCGCCGGCGGGTACGAGGCGCTGCCGGAGGAGGACATCGTCCGGCTCCAGTGGTGGGGCCTCTACCACGACAAGCCGAAGATCGGCACCTTCATGCTCCGCGTGAAGATCCCGAACGGCGTCCTCACGCCCGCGAAGCTGCGCGCGATCGGCGAGGTGGCGAACCGCTACGGCCGGGGCGACGCCGAGCTGACGACGCGGCAGTGCATCCAGCTCCACTGGCTCGAGCTCGCGGCGCTTCCCGACGTCTTCGCCGACCTCGAGGCGGCCGGGATCACGACCGCAGGCGGCTGCGGCGACACGGTCCGCAACATCACCGGCTGCCCCGTGTCGGGCATCGCCGCCGACGAGCTCTTCGACAGCACGCCGGTCGTCGACGCGGCGACCGCGACGTACTACGGGCAGCCCGCGTGGGCCAACCTCCCGCGCAAGCACAAGTACTCGATCGCGAGCTGCACCGACCGCTGCAACGCGCCGGAGATCAACTGCATCTCGCTCGTCGGAGCCCTGAACGACGGGCGCGAGGGCTACGCCGTGAAAGTCGGCGGCGGCCTCTCGTCGGTGCCGCGGATCGCGCGCGACCTCGGCGTCTTCGTGCCGAAGGACGAGGCGGTGGAGATCCTCGGCGCCACGACCTCCGTGTGGAGCGAGGACCTGAAGTACCGCATGTCGCGTGTGAAGGCGCGGATGAAGTTCATGGTCGACGACATCGGCGCGGAGGGAATGCTCGAGCGCGTCGAGGCGAAGCTCGGGCGCACGCTCGAGCGCTTCGAGCTCGCCCCGGTGGACGTGCAGCCGTCGGCGCACCTCGGCGTGCACGCGCAGAAGCAGGACGGCCTGTCGTACGTCGGCGTCCCCGTCAAGCTCGGCCTGACGTCGGGCGACCAGCTGATCGCCCTCGCCGGGCTCGTCGAGTCGCTCGGCGGCGACGTGCGCATCACGCGGCAGCAGAACCTCATCGTCACCGGCGTCCCGAACGCGCAGCTCGACGCCGTGCTCGAAGAGCTCGCGACCCTCGGCCTGCCGCTCGAGACGAACGAGATCTGGGCGAACTCGATCGCGTGCACCGGCGAGCCGCACTGCAACTTCTCGGTCGGCGAGACGAAGACCCGGCTCGAGCGGCTCGTGACGCATCTCGAGGCGACGTTCGGCGACGACGCCGCCGATCTACGGCTGCATCTCGACGGCTGCCCGCATGCGTGCGCGCAGCACTGGGTCGGCGACCTCGGCTTCCAGGCGACGACGGGCAAGGACGCCGACGGGCGGCGGATCTCGGCCTACGACATCTTCGTGCGCGGCTCGCTCGGCCCGGAGCCTCAGGTCGGCGGCTCGCTCTTCCGCCGCGTCGCGAGCGACGCGCTCGAGCCGGCGGTCGAAGGGCTCGTGCGCGGCTGGCTCGACGGCCGCGAAGCAGACGAGACGTTCACGGCGTTCCAGCGCCGCCTGTCGGACGACGAGCTCGGCGTCCTCGCCGGTCTCGAACCGGCGAAAAAGCGAATGAGAGAGGAAGTGGAAGCGTGAGCACGTTCGAGCTGTTGGACGAACTCGAAGCCGGCGAGCTGGCCGTCCGGTTCGAAGGCGAGGAGCCGCAGGCGCTGCTCGAGTGGGCGATCGAGGAGTTCAGCCCGCGGCTCGCGATCTCGGCCGCCTTCCAGGCCGACGACGTCGCGCTGATCGACATGGCGTACAAGATCGACCCGAATGTCCGCATCTTCACGGTCGACACCGGCCGCCTGCCGCGCGAGACGCACGATCTGATCGATGCGCTGCGGGCCAAGTACGACGGCCTGAATCTCCACGTGCTCGAGCCCGATGCAGGCCAGGTCGCGCGCATGGTCTCGAAGAAGGGCCTCGACCTGATGAAGGAGTCGGTCGAGAACCGGCTCCTGTGCTGCAACGTCCGCAAGGTGCAGCCACTCACGAAACATCTCGATGGCCTCGACGCCTGGGTGACGGGCCTGCGGCGCGACCAGTGGGCGACGCGTACAAACATCCGCAAGGTCGAGATCGACCATGACCATGGTGCGATCGTGAAGCTGAATCCGCTCGCCGAGTGGACGAAGCGTGAGGTCTGGGCGTACCTGGGCGAGCACGACGTGCCGGTGCACGGGCTGTACGCGCAGGGTTACACGTCGATCGGCTGCGCACCGTGCACGCGCGCGATCGGCGAGGGCGAAGACGACCGCGCCGGCCGCTGGTGGTGGGAGTCGAACGCGCCCAAGGAGTGCGGAATGCACTGCTCGATCGAGCACGGCGGCTTCGAGCACGAGCTGAAGGCGATCCTCGGGAAATGATCACCGTGCGTGGAGAAGCCGCCGAGGTCGCACTCGGCGAGGCGCAGGCGGTGCTCGCGCTCGTGCAGGACGGTGAGCGGCGCGGACGGCTTGCCGACCTCGTCGCCGCCGTGCAGGACGGCGAGCTCGGCGACGACGAGGCGCAGGCGCTCGAGGAGCTGATCGAGCTCGGGCTCTCGACCGGCCGCATCCGCAGCGTCTACGGGCTGGAAGGCGAGCAGGCCGCGCTGAAGACGTTCCGCCGGCTGCCCGGCGGGCGCGCGCTCTC
>DASYGK010000083.1:0-27211 GCA_035999905.1 Gaiellaceae bacterium
CGCAGGATCCGTCGACGCCGGTGCTGCACGAAGAGGCCGGCGGGAACCTCATGTGGGAAGGCGTCTACGAGTGGGGCGACCTCGACGCCGCGTTCGCCGAGGCCGACCACATCGTCCGCATCAACGAGCTGCACTTCGACCGCTTCAACTCGACCCCGCTCGAGACCGACGGCGCCGTCGTCGAGTTCAACCGCGGCGTCGGGCAGTGGACGATCCACACGAACAACCAGTTCCCCGGCTTCGCGGCGATCATGATGGGCCCGGCGATGCGAACGGGGCTCGACAAGCTCCGCTTCGTCACGCAGGACATCGGCGGCGGCTTCGGCAACAAGATCACGTCGCATCCGCAGCTCGTCGTCTGCTGCCTCCTCGCGCGCAAGCTCAACCGCCCGATCCAGTGGACGGAGTGGCGCACCGACTTCCACATGTCGATGTCGCACGGCAACGAGCGCTGGTTCCAGGACACCGAGGTCGCGGTCAAGAACGACGGGACGCTGCTCGGCTTCCGGACGAAGGCGCTCGACGACGCAGGCGCGTGGCTCCGCTACGAGCCGCTCGGCGGCGTCATCTGGGCGCAGGTCGCGCCTGGCATGTACCGCTGGCGCAACATCCGCCTCGAGTTCACCCAGGTTGCCACCAACAAGGCGCCCGTCTCGCCGAACCGCGGCTACTCGCGGATGCAGCACCTCTGGTTCACCGAGCGGATCATCGACATCGTCGCGCACGAGCTCGATCTCGACCCGATCGAGATTCGCAAGCGCAACTACATCAAGGTCGAGGAGATGCCGTACGAGACGCCGAACGGCTGTGTCTACGACTCCGGCGACTACGCGCGGATGCTCGACATCGCGACGGACCTCATCGGCTGGGACGGGATCGCGGCGCGGCGGAAGGATGCGGAGTCACGCGGCAAGCTGCTCGGCGTCGGCATCGGCTCGACGCTCGACTCCGGCACGAACAACTTCGGCCAGTCGCGCATGATCAACCCGGAGCTGCAGTTCTCCGGCAACAACGAGGTCGCGACCGTCAAGCTGGACATCTTCGGCGAGATCGTCGTGACGCTCGGGACCACGCCGCAGGGGCAGGGGCACGAGACGACGGCCGCGCAGGTCGTCGCCGACATCCTCCACTGCTCCGTCGACGACGTACACGTGCGCTCCGGCCACGACAGCTACTGGAACTCGCACGCCGGCTTCTCCGGCACCTATGCGAGCCAGTTCGCCGTCACCGGCCTCTCCGCGGTGAAGGGCGCGACGGAGATGCTCGCCGAGCAGATGAAGCGGCTCGCGTCGGCGATCTTCGGCGGGGTGCCGGTCGAGGCGCTCGAGCTGGCCGAGGGCCACGTGCGGATCAAGGACAACCCCGACGCGGCGCTGCCGTTCATGGCGTGCGGCGCGATCATCAACGCGAACAACGCGGGGCTGCCCGAGGATCTCGACGTCACGCTGAACTGCCGCTACGTCTACCGGCCGCCGTTCCAGGTGCCGGACATCGAGCGCAAGTTCGGCAACCTCACGCTCACGTATGCGACGCAGGTGCACGCGGCGGTCGTCGAGATCGACCCGGAGACCGGTCACTACGAGATCGTCGACTACGCTGCCGTCGACGACTGCGGCAAGCGGATCAATCCGCAGATCGTCGAGGGGCAGGTCATGGGTGCGACGGCGCAGGCACTGGGCGGCGTGATGCACGAGATCTTCGAATACGACGAGGATGGGAACCTTTTGACTCCGAACTTCTACGACTACCACGTGCCGCACGCGCTCGACATGCCGCCGCTTCGGACGGGCAACCTCGAGAGCCCGTCGCCGTTCACGCCGCTCGGCACGAAGGGCATGGGCGAGGGCGGAGGCGCCGGGATCCACGCCGTCTGCTCCGCGATCCAGGACGCATTGCGCGGGCACGGCGACGCGATCGTCTGGGACAGCTCGAATCCGTACCGGCGCGTCTGGGAGATGCTCGAGCAGCCGGAGCAGGCCGGCGGCCGCGTGCAGGTGGTGGACGCATGATCGTCGAGGGCGAGCGCATCTTCGACGCACCGCGCACGACCGTCTGGCAGGTGCTGAACGATCCCGCGGCGATGGCCGCGACGATGCCAGGTGTCGAGAGCTTCGACGTGCACGACGACAAGCGCTGGACGGCCAACGTGAAGATCCCGCTCGGCCTCGGCGGCCTGAAGATGAAGATCGACATGGAGAAGACGGAGGAGCGCGAGCTCGAGTACGCCGCCATGCAGATCAAGGGCCAGGGCGTCGGCGCGATGATGAACATGGTCACGAAGTTCGAGCTGAGCGACGACCCGGGCGGCACGAAGATGCTCTGGTCGGCGGAGGTCCGCATCGCGGGTCCCGTCGGCTCGATGGGGCAGCGCGTGCTCCAGCCGATCGTGAACCAGCAGGTGCAGCACGTGCTCGGCGCGCTCGACGCGCAAGTCCAGACCGCGAAGGGCTAACGCCGGTGGCGGTTCCGTTTCGGATCGGCGTGATGCAGCTCACGATGGAGCCGCTGGACGAGATGCTCGCTTCGGCGCGCGCCATGGACGACGCGGGCATGGACACGATCTGGCTCGCGGAGGCGTATCCATGGTGGCGGAAGCACGGGATGGAGGCGCGTTCCTCGACGGTCGTGTCGGCGCTGATCGCGCGCGAGACGAAGCGGCTCACCGTCGGCTGGGGGATCATCTCGCCGTTCACCCGGCACCCGGTGCAGGTCGCGATGGACGCGCGTGTCGTGCAGGAGGCGGCCGGGCCGGGGCGGTTCATCCTCGGTTTCGGGACGTCGAAGATCTTCCTCAACAACGCGGGCATGCAGACCTCGAAGACGCTCGGCCCGATGCGCGACGCGGTCGAGATCGTCCGCGGCGTGCTCGGCGGCGAGGCGTTCGAGTACGAGGGCTCGACCTGGAACGCGAACGTGCCCGCGCTGCAGGCGGAAGCCCACACGCCGCGGGACGTCCCACCCGTGTACGTCGCCGCGACCGCGCCGAAGATGCAGGCGCTCGCCGGTGAGATCGCCGACGGCTGTCTGACGCCGTCGATCACGACGCCGGCGTTCGTGCGGTACACGCGCGAGCAGGTCAACGCGGACATCGACATCGGCTGCACCGTCGTCTCGTCGATCCACGCGACCGACCGCGACAAGGGCCGCGACGGCGCGCGCGAGATCGCCGGCATGTATCTCGCGAACAAGGTGCAGAACATCCAGGGCTCCGCCGACACGCTGCTCGACCTCGCCGGGATCGAGCAGGACGAGATCCGTCCGGTCGCGGAGGCGATGGAGCAGGGCGGGAGGCTCGCGGCCAAGGCGAAGGTCTCCGACGCGCTGCTCGACAAGTGCAGGCCGATCGCGGGCACGCCGGACGATTGCATCGCGGCGATCGAGGAGTACCGCGACGCGGGCTGCACGCACGTGATGCTCGAGCTGTGGGGCGAGGACCGGCACGAGCAGATCCGGCTCTTCGGCGAAAAGGTGCTGCCGCGGTTCCGTCAGGGATAGACCGGATGCTCGCGGCAGCCCGTGCTCGCATCGTCCGCTATTCGCCCGCCGAGGCGGCGGCGGCCGACGACATCCTGCTCGTCGACCTGCGCTCCGGCGACGAGCGGGCGGAGACCGGCGTCATTCCCGGCTCGCTGCACGTAGGGCGCTCCGTGCTCGAGTGGCGCGCCGACCCGACGAGCGACACGCATGACCCGCGGCTCGCGGGCAAGCGGCTCGTCCTCGTGTGCGCGCACGGCCACTCGTCGAGCCTCGCGGCTGCGTCGCTCGTGGAGCTCGGCGTCGACGCGGGCGACCTCGAGGGCGGGTTCGAGGGATGGGTCGCGGCAGGGTTGCCGGTCGAATGAAGATCGACCGCGACCGGCTCGTCGACACGGCGAGCAGCATGATCGGCGTCCACAGCTTCACGGGCGACGAGCAGCGCATGGCAGAGCTGATGGTGTCGCTCTACGAGCCGATGGGCCTGCAGGTGCAGTGGCAGCAGGTGGAGGACGGTCGCGCGAACGCGCTCGGCACGTGGCGCGGCGCCGGCGGCGGGCCGACGCTGATGTTCAACGGGCACATGGACACGTCGTACTCGGGACGGGAGCCGTGGCTGCGCGCGGTGCCGGGTTTCCAGCCGCAGGCGTTCGAGCGCGAGGGCCGGCTCTACGGGCTCGGCATCTCGAACATGAAGGGTGCGCTCGCGTGTTACGTCGAGGCCGTGCGGGCGCTGCAGGACGCCGGTGTGCGGCTGCGCGGCGACGTGCTGATCGCGGCGGTGTGCGGCGAGATCGAGAAGACGCAGTACGGGGATGCGAGCGGCGCGCAGTATCGCGGTTATGCGGCCGGATCGCGCTATCTCGTCACGCACGGCGGCGTCGCCGACATGTGCCTGCTGGGCGAGCCGACGGAGGGCAAGGTCGTGCTCGGCCATTACGGCGCGCTCTGGGTGCGCATCCGCGTGCACGGCAACTTCATCCACACCGCCTTCAGCGAGGGCAAGCGCGACCAGAACTCGGTCCTGCGCATGCACGACGTTCTCGCGGCCGTCCAGGAGTGGATCCCGGCCTGGGAGGACGACCCGTCGAACGCGTATCGCGGCGCGAAGGCGATCGTGAACGTCGGCGCGATCGAAGGCGGCTTCGGCTGGCGCGTGTCGCGCACGCCGCATCACACGGATCTGTTCCTCGACGTGCGGGTTCCGCCGACGAAGCCGATGGGCGTCGCGAAGCGCGAGGTGCTCGACTTCGTGCGCGCGCTGGACGAGCGGTTCCCCGGCTACGGCGTCGAGGGCGAGGTCTACGTGACCGCGCCGGGCGCCGAGATCGACGAGGGCCACGAGCTCGTGCAGGCCGTCGACGCGGCTCACGCCGAGGTGTTCGGCTCGACGCCGGAGCGCGACGTCACGCGCTGGTTCAGCGACGCGTCGGCGCTCTCGCGCTACGGGATCCCGACCCTGAACTACGGCACGTCGACCGGCCTGATGGACGTCGAGCTCGGCGAGAACCTCGAGATCGACGGGCTCGTGAAGACCGCCGAGACGTACGCGCTCGTCGCGCAGCGCGTGTGCGGCGTCGCGTGACGCACGACGTCTACAGCCTGCCGCCGGGGCTCCCCATTCCGGTCGACGACGGCGGCGCGAAGCACCTGATCGGCGTCGAGCTGCCGGACCTCGTGCTGGAGTCGTCGGCCGGCCCCGTGAACGTCCGTGACCACGACGTGATCTACGTCTATCCCCGCTCCGGCAAGCCGGGGCAGGCGCTCCTTCCCGGCTGGGACGAGACGCCCGGCGCCCGCGGGTGCACCCCGCAGTCCTGCGCCTTCCGCGACCTCCACGCGGAGCTCGCGCGCACCGGGGCGCGCGTCGCGGGCCTCTCCGTGCAGAGCCTGGACGACCAGCGGGAGTTCGCGAAGCGCAATCACATGCCGTTCCCGGTCGTCTCCGATCCGGAGCGAGCGCTCGGCGCCGCCCTCGGGCTGCCGACGTTCGAGATCGCCGGCCTTACTCTTTACAGGCGCATCACGCTCGTGGCCGAAGATGCGCGGATCGTGAAGGTCTTCTATCCCGTCTTCCCGCCGGACGCGAATGCCGGCGAAGTCCTGAGGTGGCTGCAGAACAGATGAAGCTCGTGACGTACGACAACGGCAAGGTCGGCCGCATCGACGGCGACGAGATCGTCCGGCTCGACGTGCCGACGATGCGCGAGTATTTCGAGCGCGGCGGCGCGGAGGACGCCGGCGAGCGCACGCCTCTCGCCGATGCGAAGCTGCGCGCGCCGATCGTCCCGAAGAAGTTCTTCCACACCGCGGGTAACTTCCGCGAGCACGAGGAGGAGTCGAAGAACGTCGCGTGGTCGCACGAGATCGCGCCGTGGATCGTCTTCTTCCAGAACGTCGACGCGATCGTCGGGCCCGACGAGCCGGTCGTCTATCCCGAGCACCTCACCGAGGAGCTCGACTACGAGCTGGAGCTTGCGGTGGTCATCGGGAAAGACGGCAAGTGGTTCGGCCCCGAGGAGGCGATGGACTACGTCGCCGGCTACGTGATCTTCAACGACATCACCGCGCGCGACATCCAGCGCCGCGAGATGCGCAGCGGGGTCTTCTCGTTCTGCAAGGCGATCGACACGTTCTGCCCGCTCGGGCCGTGGATCGTCACGCCCGACGAGATCCCGGATCCGCACGATCTGGCGATGACGCTCCGCGTCAACGGCGACACGCGGCAGACGTCGCACTCCGGCCGGATGTCGACGACGATCCCCGAGATCATCAGCCACTATTCGGCGCTCGGGTACTCGGCAGGCGACGTTCTCTCGACGGGTACCGTCAGCGGCGTGGCGGGGTTCTCCGAGGACGCGGCGTCGCTCTATCTCAAGCCCGGCGACGTGATCGAGGCCGAGATCGAGCGCATCGGCGTGCTTCGCAACCCGGTGATCTCGTGGCAGGAGGCGCACGGCGAGCCCGCTCCCCCGAGGATCCGCTGGTGAGCCGCAAGGCGTTCATCACGGGGATCACGGGGCAGGACGGCTCGTATCTCGCCGAGATCTTGCTCGAGAAGGGCTACGAGGTGTACGGCATGGTGCGCCGGTCGAGCTCGTTCAACACGGGGCGCATCGACCACATCTTCGGCGACATCGAGCTCGTCTTCGGCGACCTCACCGACGGCTCCGTGCTGAACCAGCTGATGCGGAAGATCCGGCCCGACGAGGTCTACAACCTCGGTGCGCAGAGCCACGTGCGCGTGAGCTTCGACATCCCGGAGTACACGTCGGACGTCGACGCGATGGGGACGCTGCGCCTGCTCGACGCGATCCGCGAGGAGGGCGTCGAATGCCGCTTCTACCAGGCGTCGTCGAGCGAGATGTTCGGCAAGGTGCACGAGGTGCCGCAGACCGAGGAAACGCCCTTCCACCCGCGCAGCCCGTACGGCGTCGGCAAGGTCTTCGGCTACTGGATCACGCGTAACTATCGCGAGGCGTACGGCATGTTCGCCGTCAACGGGATCCTCTTCAACCACGAGTCGCCGCGGCGCGGCCCGACGTTCGTCACGCGCAAGGTCACGCGCGCGGTGGGCGCGATCCTGCGCGGCGAGCAGAACGAGCTCTTCATGGGGAACCTCGACGCGAAGCGGGACTGGGGCTACGCGAAGGACTACATGGAGGGCGCGTGGCGCATGCTCCAGGCCGACGAGCCCGACGACTTCGTGCTCGCGACCGGCGAGACCCACTCCGTGCGCGAGCTCCTCGACGAGGCGTTCGGCTACGCCGGCCTCGACTGGAACGACTACGTGAAGCTCGATGACCGTTACCTGCGGCCCTCGGAGGTCGACCTGCTGATCGGCGACTACTCGAAGGCGAAGACGAAGCTCGGGTGGGAGCCGACGGTGCGCTTCAGGGAGCTCGTGCGCATGATGGTCGACGCCGACCGCGAGCGAGGGACGCTGGAAGAGCACTACCAGTGAGCTGGGAGCGCGACGACGCGAAGCTCGACCGCGTCCGCGCGCTCATGGCGGACGACGGTCTCGACGCTCTCGTCGTCCGCGCGCCCGACAACGTCCTCTACCTCACGAACTTCTGGGGGATGAAGGGGTACGACGCGTGCGTCTTCCCGCGCGACGGCGAGCCCGTGCTGATCTGCCTCGAAGCGTCTGCGGAAGATGCCGCGCGCACGGGGTGGGCGACCGACGTGCGCTACGTGCGGGGCTACGACGAGTCGGACCCGCGCCCGCCCCTTGCGCGCACGCTCGACGCGGCCGTCGACGCGGCGCGCGGCTACGGGCACGTCGGCCTCGAGCTCTCGCTCGGCACGCAGGCCGCCGACCGGATGGTCGGCGAGCCGACGACGTTCACGAAGGCGTGGTTCGACGCGTTCGACGGCGCCGCGGACGCGACCGGCCTGCTCGCACGGGCGCGGATGATCAAGACGGAGCAGGAGATCGCGCGGATGCGGATCGCGAACGAGATCGCCGCGCAGGCGATGGAGCACGTGCGCGCGCAGCTCCGGCCGGGGCTGAAGGAGTCGGAGGTCGCCGCGCTCTGGCAGGGCTACGTGCACGGCCAGGGCACCGCCCGCGCCGACGTCGAGCTCGCGCTGCCGTTCTCGCTCATCTGGGCCGGCAAGGGGATCAAGACCTTCACGGCCACGTCCGACCTGCCGGTCGTGGAGGGTGAGCCCGTGCTCTTCGAGATCTGGGTGTGCGCCGACGGCTACTGGGCCGACCACACGAAGAACCTCGTCGTCGGCGACCTGAAGCCCGAATACGCCGAGCTCGAGGAACAGCTTGTGGGTGTGTACACACGCGCATTGCACATGTGCACACATGCACACCCCATGGCCGACTTCGACAGGACCGTCCGGGAAGACCTCGCCCGGATGGGGTATCCCGGCCAGCCGACGCACCCGGTCTGCCACGGGATCGGCGCACGCGCGCACGAGCCGCCCTATCCGCACCAGGCCGCCGGGGGCACGTTCGAGGAGGGCATGGTGCTCGCGGTCGAGCCGGGTGTCTACTGGGAGGGCGGCGGCGGCCTCCGCGTCGAGGACAATTTCCTGATCACCGCCGACGGGCTCGAGAAGCTCTCGGCCTTCCCCGATGGGGTGGTGCGCGCGTGAGCGAGATCTGGACGGGCTCCCTGAACGACGGCTATCGCGTCGGCGGCCACGTCGGCCTCTACGACACGACCCTGCGCGACGGCGAGCAGACGGTCGGCGTCGTGCTCGATCCCGAGCGGAAGCTCGAGATCGCGAAGCTGCTCGACGAGCTCGGGATCGACCGCATCGAGGCGGGCTTCCCGCGCGTCTCCCAGGACGACTGGGACGCCGTCGAGCTGATCGCGGGCGCCGGCCTGCGCGCGCAGGTCTGGGGCTTCTCGCGCGCGGTGCCCGCCGACCTCGAGGCGCTCGTCGAGCTCGGCGTCCCCGCGTCGGTGATCGAGTCGCCGATCTCCGACCTGAAGCTGAACGCGATCGGCGTCGACCGCGAGAAGATGCTCGGACGCATCACCGACGCCATGCGCTTCGCGGCGGAGCACGACATCCACGCTGCGTTCTTCGGCGTCGACTCCACTCGCGCCGAGCCGGACTTCTACGAGCGCGTGTACGTCTCCGCCGTCGAGGCGGGCGCCAAGGAGGTCGTCGTCGTCGACACGCTCGGCATCGCGTCGCCGGAGGCGGTCGCCGATCTCGTCGGGAAGACCGTCGAATGGGTCGGGCCCGGCGTGCCGGTGCACTTCCACGGGCACAACGACTTCGGCCTCGCCACCGCCGCCGCCGTCGCCGCCGTGCGCGCGGGCGCAACCTGGATCCAGGGCACGATCAACGGCATGGGCGAGCGCGCCGGCAACGCGAACCTCGGCGAGCTCGCGCTGACGCTGCGTGCGCTCTACGGCGTCGAGTCGAACCTTCGGCTCGAGCGCGTGCGCGACGTCTCCGCGCGGGTGCAGCAGCTCTCCGGTTACGCGCTCGAGCCGTGGAAACCGGTGACCGGCGAGACGCTTTTCCGCCGCGAGTCGGGCGCGGTTGCGTCGCAGTTCCACGATCCGCCGTCGATCGAGCCGTACTCGTCGCAGCTCGTCGCCGCGGAGCGCGGCATCGTGCTCGGCAAGAAGAGCGGGCTCGACTCGATCCGGATCAAGGCCGACGAGCTCGGCCTCGACGTTCCGGAGGAGCGCAGGGCCGACGTGCTCGCGCGCGTGAAGGAGCTCGGTGCGCGAGAGCGGCGGCTCGTCACCGACGACGAGTTCCGGGAGCTGGCCAATGGCTGACTACGACGCGGTGATCGTCGGCAGCGGCGTGAACTCACTCGCGTGCGGCGCGCTGCTCGCGCGCGGCGGCTGGCGCGTCTGCGTGCTCGAGCGCAACGACTGGCTCGGCGGCGCGATCCACACCGCCGAGCTGACCGAGCCGGGCTTCGTGCACGACGTCTTCAGCGCATGGCATCCGCTCTGGGTCGGCGGCGCCGCGCACGCGGAGCTCGGCGCCGACCTCGCGGCGCGCGGGCTCGAGTACCTCAACACCGACCTGCCGACGGCGACCGCGTTCCCCGACGGCGGCGCGGCGTTCCTCCTTCGCGACGCCGAGGGCAACACGCGCGAGCTCGGCCCGGAGTGGCCGGGCGTGCTCGAGCGGTTCTTCCCGAACGCGGATCTCGCCTTCGGCGTGCTCGGCACGGAGCTCTGGTCGGCGGCGGGGCTCGGTCTCGGCACGAAGGCGTTCCGGCGGCTCGGGCGCACGGGCCTTGCGTCGTTCACGGGCGAGGTGCTGCAGACGAGCCGCGACTGGCTCGAGACGACGTTCGCGTCGGAGCGCGCGCACGGTCTCCTCGCGCCGTGGGTGCTGCACACCGGCCTCGGCCCCGATGCGGCAGCGTCCGGGTTCATGACGCACGTGATCGCCGTCGCGGTGCAGGAGGGCGGCATGCCGGTGCCCCGCGGCGGCGGCGCGAAGCTCGCGGACGCGCTCGTCCGCCTGATCCGCGACCACGGCGGCGTCTGCGAGACCGGACGCGACGTCGACCGCGTGCTCGTGCGCCAGGGCCGCGCGGTCGGCGTGCGGCTCGCCGGCGGCGACACGATCACCGCGGAGCGCGCGGTGATCGCGAACGTCACGCCGACGCAGCTCTACGAGCGGCTCCTCGACGAGACGGAGGTGCCGAAGCCGGTCGCCGAGGGTGCGCGCCGCTTCCGCTACGGCCGCGCCGAGATGCAGATCCACTTCGCGCTCTCCGAGCCTGCGCGGTGGGACGGCGACGAGCGGCTCAACGGCACCGCGATCGTCCACGTCACGCCCGGGCTCGACGGCGTCTCGCGCGCCGTCAACGAGGCCGAGCGCGGCCTGCTCCCCGCCGAGGCGACCGTCGTCGCGGGCCAGCCGCTGACGGTCGACGCGTCGCGCGCGCCCGACGGCAAGGGCATCCTCTGGATCCAGCTGCAGGAGCTCCCGAAGGTCGTGAAGGGCGACGCGGCCGGCGAGCTCGACACGGGCGACGGCACCTGGACCGACGACCTGCGGGAGCGCTACGCGGACCGGATCCAGGCGCGGCTCGCTCGCCACATCCCGGATCTCGAGTCGTCCATTCTCCGCCGCGTCGCGCTCGGGCCGCACGATCTCGAGCGCATGAACGTCAACCTGCGCGGTGGCGACCCGTACGGCGGCGCGCTCTCGCTCGACCAGAACTTCCTCTGGCGGCCGTTCCCGCGCGCTCCCGGCCACGCGACCGCGGTCGACCGGCTCTTCCACATCGGCGCGAGCACGTGGCCCGGCCCCGGCCTCGGCGCCGGCTCGGGGACGCTCGTCGCGCAGGCGCTCCTGCGCCCGCCCGTGCAGGAACGCGCGCTGAACCGTCTCAAGTCCCTCCGCCGAAGCTAGAACGCGAAGATCGAGCGGCCGTCGAGCTCGACGGTGTAGATGTCGGTCGCAAGCTCGAGATGCGCCTGCAGCGCCCGCGCCGCGCGGTCGGGCTCGTGCGCGGCGCACGCCTCGAGCAGCTCCACGTCGAGCTCCTCGTGGCGGTCCTGCAGCGCGCCTTCGGCGAGGAGCACGGGGCGGTAGCGCTCGCAGCTGTCCCACGCAGGACGGATCAGGCGCAGCAGCCAGCTCGAACGTGCCGCTTCGTACAAGGTGAAGTGGAACGTGCCGTGCGCGCGCACCGCGGCACGTGTGTCGCGCCGCCGCCGAGCCGCGTCGTACTCCTCGAGCGCAGCGCGCGCCCGGTCAGCGTCGTCGTCCTCGAACTGCGCGGCCGCCCGCCGGAGCGCCATGCTCTCGAGCGCGAGCCGGATCGAGAAGAGCTCCCGTAGCTCCTCCACGTCGAGCCGCATCACCTTCGCGCCGTGGTGCGGGACGTGCTCGGCCAGCCCGAGCGCCTCGAGCTGCCGCACCGCCTCCCGGATCGGCGAGATGCTCATCCCGAGCGAGCGCGCGAGATCCTCGAGCCGCAGCGGCGTCCCGGGCGTGAGCTCGCCCAGGATGATCGCCTCGCGCAGGCGTTCGAGCGCGGCCTCGGCCATCGTCCGGTGGCGGACGGCGGCCCCTCCGGATACCGGGAGCGGGGTCTCCACCGAGGCGGAGCGTGAACCACACTTGATCAGATGTCAAACGCATGACACGATCACCTCTCCGCGTGCCGGGCGATCCACAGCATCTTCCTCCGTTCTCGATCTCGCAGGTGAGCACGCTCACCGCGAGCTTCGGCGACGACGTGCGCGCGTACGCAGCCGCCGGCGTGGACGGGATCGGCATCTGGGAGTCGAAGCTCGGCGACGGGCCGGACGAGGAGGCCCTCGAGCAGGTCGCCGCGAGCGGCCTCGGCGCCGCGACGGCGGTGCCGGCGGTGCCGTCGATCCTGCCCCTGCCGCTGCTCGAGGGGCCGGCCGACCCGCGCGAGCGCATCGACTCGATCTGCGCCTCGGTGCACCGGCTCGGCGCCTTCGGGCCGGGCGGCGTCGTCTGCCTCACAGGCCCTGCCGGCGACCGCGACCCCGACGACGCGCGTGCCCTCGTCGTCGGGGGGCTCCGCGAGATCGCCGCGGAGGCCCGCAGCGCCGGCGTCCGCATCGCGCTCGAGCCCTTCCAGCGCGAGGGGATCGAGCTCTGGTCGATCCCGAACACGCTCGGAGACGCAGCGGCGCTGATCGACGAGACGGGGGAGGCCGAGGCGATCGGCATCCAGTTCGACGTCTGGCACCTCTGGAACACGCCGGAGCTCTTCGAGGAGCTCGAGCGCGAGGCGCATCGCATCGTCGGCGTCCACGTGAACGACTGGCGTGACCCGACGCGCGGCTGGGCCGACCGCGCGCTTCCCGGCGACGGCGTCGCCGACGTCGCGGCCATCCTCGGCGCGCTCGAGCGCGCGGGCTGGTCCGGGTTCTACGATCTCGAGATCTTTTCCGACAACGGCGCGTTCGGCACGACGTACCCCGACTCGCTCTGGGACGTCGACGCTGCCGAGCTTGCGCGCCGTGGCATAGAGAGTTTCAGGGAGTGTTGGAACGAGCGAACGGTTGCGGCATGAAGCTGCGGCCAAAGAGAGGAGAGGTAATGACACGATTCACACGGGCGCGTGCTGCGCTTGTGCTCGTCGCCCTCGTCGCATGCACCGCGGCCGCGGGGGCGTCCGCCCGGACGGATACCTCTGCTGCGGGCAAGCCGATCGTGATCGGCGCCGTCGTCGACCTGACGAAGAACATGGCGCCGTTCGACGCGCCCGCGTTGCTCGCAGCGCAGCTCGAGATCAAGGCCATCAACGCGAAAGGCGGCGTCAACGGCCGGCCGCTGAAGATGGTGTTCGTGAACGACCAGCTCGACCCGGCCAAGACGAAGCAGGGCGCGGTGAGCATGCTGGCCAAGAAGGTCGACATCGGCTGGGTCACCTGTGACGTCAACTACGCCGCACCGGCGGCGCAGGAGTTCCTCAACGCCGGCAAGCTGACGGTCGCGCCGTGCCTCGGCACGGACGAGCTCAGCCCGATCCGCTTCGGCGCGAAGGGCAAGCTCGGCTTCTCGTACGGCAACGCCGCCCAGGACGAGGGCGCCGCAGCCGCCGAGTACGCGTTCAAGGTCAAGCACTGGAAGACGGCAGACGTCGTCACCGACAACCTGCTGCGGTACTTCCAGGACGTCTGCAAGGCGTTCACCGTCCGGTTCACCGCGCTCGGCGGCAAGATCGTCGCGCAGGAGTCGTTCACGCAGGGCGACAAGACGATCAACAACGTCGTCAGCCGTGTGAACGGCGAGAAGGCGGACGCGATCGCGTTCTGCACGTCGTTCGGCGGCGACCAGCCGGCGTTCGTCTCCGGCCTCCGGAGCCTCAACAACCAGACGCCGATCATCAACGGCTGGGCGAGCGACGGGAACTACTGGTGGACGAAGTCACCGCCGGTGACGAACTTCTACTACCTCACCTACGCATCGGTGTGGGGCGACGATCCGTCCGCCCAGGTGAAAGCCTTCGAGGCGCAGATGAAGGCGGCGGGTCATCCGGCGCAGACCGGCGGCTTCCTCGGCGGCGCTGCCGCAATCCAGGGGATTGCCGCTGCCATCACGCAGGCGAAGGGCAGCACGAACGGCGCTACCCTCGCCGGCATCATGGTGAAGTTCCACAAGCTCCCGACGATCTCGGGCAACGTGAGCTTCTCCGCCAACCTCCACACCGTCTTCGGCCGCGCGTACCGCGTGATCGAGGTCAACAACAACAAGGCGAAGGTCGTGGGCTCGGTCACGGCTTCCTCGCCGGCCAGCATCGGCCACTAGCGAGGCGCGTGGCGGAACCGCAGTCGCAGGAACGCCGATCGCCCGGAACCCTCCGGGCGATCGGCGTCTCCCGCTCCTTCGAGGGCGTCGAGGCGCTCGCCGGCGTCGACCTCGAGCTCGGCCGGAACGAGGTGGTGGGCCTCATCGGCCCGAACGGCGCGGGCAAGACGACGCTCGTCAACCTGATCACGGGGTTCGACTTTCCGACGGCCGGCAGCATCGAGCTCGACGGCCGGGACGTCACGCGCTGGCCGCCGCACCGTCGTGGCCGCGCGGGGCTCGCCCGGACGTTCCAGCACGGCCATGCGTTCAAGGGCTTGACGGTGCGCGAGAACGTGGAGGTTGCCGCGCTCGGCGTCGGTGCGTCTGCGCGCATCGCGCGCGAGCGCGCGGAGGCCCTGCTCGCCGCGCTGGGGCTCGCGCAGCGCGCCGAAGAGCGCGCGTCGGCGCTTCCGCACGGCGACGAGCGCAAGCTCGGAGTCGCTCGCGCCCTCGCGACCGAGCCGCGCTACGTGCTGATGGACGAGCCGGCGGCCGGGCTCACGGAGGCCGAAGTCCCGGATCTCGCCGCGGTCGTGCGCAGCGTGCGCGACGACCACGGCGCCGGCGTGCTGCTGATCGATCACAACGTGACGTTGATCATGGATGTGTGCGACCGCATCCACGTGCTCGACGAGGGCAGCACGCTCGCCGAGGGCACGCCGGACGAGATCCGCCGCAACATCGACGTCACGAACGCCTATCTCGGTGGCAGCGGACGCAAGGAGGAGGCGCCGGATGCCTGAGGCGGCGCTGGCTGTCGAGGCTCTGGAGGTCCGATACGACGGCGTTCCCGCTGTGCGCGGAATCGACCTCGAGCTCGCGCGGGGCGAGATCGTCGGTCTCGTCGGTCCGAACGGCGCCGGCAAGTCGTCGATGCTGCACGCCGTGATGGGTGTCGTGCCCGCCGCAGCGGGCGACGTGCGGCTCGCCGGCCGGTCGATTCGAGGCCTTCGGCCCGAGGAGATCGCACGCGCCGGCGTCGCGCTCGTCCCGGAGGGCCGGCACGTCTACGCGTCGCTGACGGTCGAGGAGAACCTTCGGCTCGGCTTCGCCGCGCGGCGCGACCGGACCGGTCTCGTGGAGGACGTCGCCTGGGTGCACGAGCTCTTTCCGATCCTCAAGGACTTCGCCGCGCGCAATGCGGGCGCGCTCTCAGGCGGGCAGCAGCAGCAGCTCGCGATCGCCCGCGCGCTCGTGGCGCGCCCGGACGTCCTTCTGCTCGACGAGCCGTCGCTCGGTCTCGCGCCGACGATCGTCGAGCGCCTGTTCGAGACGCTCGGCGGCATCCGCGATCGCGGCGTCTCGATCCTCCTCGTCGAGCAGCGCGCGCAGCTGACGATCGCGTTCGCCGACCGGACGCACGTGATGGCGAACGGCGCGCTGCGGCTGACACTCGGCCCGCACGAGGCGGGCGACACCGAGCGGCTCACGGCGGCGTACCTCTCGTGAACTGGGGCCAGGCAATCGCCGACGCGATCGCGCTCGGCTCGCTCTACGGCCTCGTCGCGGTCGGCATCGGGCTCGTCTTCGGCGTCATGCGGCTGATCAACTTCGCGTATGGCGAGCTGATCACCGCAGGGGGCTACGTGCTCGCCTACACGTCCGGCTGGCCGCCGGTCCTGGCGATCATCGCGTGCGTCGCCGCGGTGATCGCCCTCGCCCTCGTTCAGGAGCGGGTCGCGTTCCGGCCGCTGCGGCGCTCGGGCGCGACACCCGCGACGATGCTCGTCGCGACGTTCGCGGTGAGCTTCCTCCTGCAGGCGATCTACCTCCTTGCTTTCGGGTCGCGCGGCCAGATCGTCAGCACACTCGGCCACCTCAACACCGCGTTCACCATCGACGGCGTCGACATCCGGTGGATCGTCGTCGCCACGGTCGCGACGGGCGTCACGCTCCTCGCCGCGACGGCGGCATTGCTCAACCGCACGAGCATCGGGCTGCACATCCGCGCCGCGGCTGCGGACTTCCGCACTGCCCGCATCCTCGGTGTCCGTGCGAACCGCGTGATCGGCTTCTCGTTCGTCGTCGCGGGCTTCCTCGCTGCCGCCGTGAGCGTCCTCTACACCGTCTCGAATCCGCTCGTGCAGCCGCAGATGGGCGTGCCGATCACGATCTTCGCGCTCGTCGGCGTCGTCGTCGGCGGTCTCGACCGGCTCTGGAGCGCGGCGTTCGGCGGCTTCGCGGTGGGTTTCGTCTACGGGATGTGCGGCGACCTGCTGTCGTCGCAGAGCAGCGTGTACCTCCCGTCGGTCGTCTACGGCGCGGTGATCGTCGTCCTGCTGCTGCGTCCGGCGGGGCTGTTCGCACCCCTGCGTGCCCGGGTGGTCGAGCGCGTATGAGTCGCTTCTCGGCCCCGCTCGTCGAGTTGCTCGGCCCGGTGCTCCTGCTCGTGGCCGCGGCAGCGGTCGCGGGCGCGCTGTCGAGCACGCAGCAGCTCGAGTTCGAGAACGCACTCGTGATGGCTGCGATCGTGGTGGCGCTCTACGTCTTCGTCGGCAACTCCGGCGTCATCTCCTTCGGCCACCTCAGCTTCGCGGCGGTCGGCGGCTACCTCTCCGGCCTTCTCACGATCGATCCGCAGACGAAGTCGTTCACGATGCCCGGCCTCTTCCCGTTTCTCGCGCACGCGCACATCGGAGTCGTTCTCTCGCTCGCACTCGCGGCCGCGGCAGGAGGCGTGTTCGCACTCGTCGTGGGGCTGCCGCTCATGCGACTGTCGGGCCTGCCTGCGGGTATCGCGACGTTCGCCGTGCTCGGCATCACGTACAACGTCCTCTATTACTGGGGCAAGGTCGGGCCGGGCGCGCAGACCCTGTCGGACATTCCAGAGGTGGGCCGTTGGACGCTTGCGACGGGCGCCGTGATCACGTGTGTGTGCGCGTTCGCCTATCAGCGCAGCCGTTTCGGGCGTCAGCTGCGGGCGACGCGCGAGGATGCTGCGGCGGCGCGTGCATCCGGCATCGACGTCTACCGGCAGCGATTGCTCTCGTTCACGCTCAGCGGCGCGCTCGCCGGGCTCGCCGGCGGTCTGTACGTGCATCAGCTCGGGTTGATCACACCCGACCAGTTCTATCTCGACCTGACCTTCGTGACGCTCGCAATGCTCGTCGTCGGCGGCTCTGGAAGCCTGTGGGGCGCCGTCGTCGGCGCGCTTTCGATCAGCGCGCTCAACTCGTTCCTCGGCGACGCGGAGAATACGGTTCACATCGGGTTCAGGCTGACGCTCCCGAACGGAACACGCCTCGTGACGATCGGCGCCGTGATGGCGCTCGTGCTCATCCTCCGCCCGTCGGGGCTGACCGGCGGGCGCGAGCTCTCGCTGCCGCGGCGGCGCGCATGACCCGGATCTGCGTCGCGGGCGCGGGCACGATCGGGAGCCTGCTCGCCGCGCATCTCGCGCGCGTCGCCGACGTCGCGGTGCTGACGAGGCGCGAGGAGCACGCGAGCGCGCTGAACGAGCGTGGGCTCACGGTCACCGGGCGCGCGGAGTTCACCGCAGCGGTGACCGCCTCGTCGGATCCCGCGAGCCTTCCCGAGCCGGAGCTCGTGATCGTCGCGTGCAAGGGGAGCGACCTCGACGCGCTCGTCGGGCGGCTCGAGGGGCACTACGCGGCTGCGACCCTCATGACCGTGCAGAACGGGCTCGGCGCCGAGGAGGTCGCCGGCGCACACGGCGCCTGGCCGCTCCTCTCCGCCGTCACGTTCATGAGCGGCACGAGGCGCGGCGACGCCGAGGTCGAGTACGTGCTCGACACCGAGACGTGGATCGGCCCCTACCGCCACACGACGCCCGAGGACGCCCACCGGGTCGCCGACCTGATCGCGTCGTCGGGCCTCAAGGCGGCCGCGTTCGACGACCTCCGTCCGGCACAGTGGTCGAAGCTGATCTTCAACGCGACGGTCAACGCCGTCGCGGCGCTCACCGGCCTCGCGCACGACTTCCACTTCGCCGAGACCGCGCGGCCGAGCGACCTCGGCCTGCTCGTCCGGGGGCTGATGGACGAGGGCAAGGCCGTCGCGGCGGCCGCAGGCGTCGAGCTGTGGGAGGACCCGTGGGAGATGAACGTGCTGGCGACGCTGCGCGGCCACCGTCACTCCCCGTCGATGCTCGAGGACGTGAAGGCGCACCGCCCGACCGAGATCGAGCTGATCACCGGCTCGCTCGTCCGCGAGGCGTCGGCCCGTGACATTCCCGTGCCGTTGCACACGGCGCTCTACGCACTCGTCAAGGCGAAGGAGGCAAGCTACTCGTGAGGATCTGCATCGTCGGCTGCGGCGCCGTCGGCTCGTTGTTCGCCGCGAATCTCGCGCAGCTCGACGACGTCGAGGTCTGGGCCTACGACGCGTCGCGAGAGCACGTCGACGCGATCAACGCGTCCGGTCTACGTTTGTCGGGCGCGGGGGAGGTCGTGGGGCGCCTGCGCGCGACCACGGACGCAGCCGAGCTGCCGCAGTGCGACTTCGGCATCGTCGCAACGAAGGCGATGCATACCGAGCCCGCTATCCGCGCGACCGCGCACGCGTTCGCGGCCGGCTGCGTCGCGACGGTGCAGAACGGGATCGGCAACGAGGAGGTGCTCGCCGCGCACGTCGAGCGCGTCATCCGCGGCACGACGTTCCCGGCGGGGAAGATCCTCGAGCCCGGCCACGTGCAATGGGACGTGAAGGGCGACACGACGCTCGGCCCGTACACGGACGCGACGCCGTTCGCCGAGGTCGAGCGGCTCGCGGATGCGTGCACGCGCGGCGGCATGCCGACGCATGCGGTCGCCGACGCGCGCGGCCCGCAGTGGCGCAAGGTGATCTTCAACTCGGCGACGAACCCGATCGGCGCGCTCACCGGCCTCACGCACGGCCGCGTCTGCGAGCGGCCCGACCTGCGCGCGCTCGTCTCCGGCCTCGTCACCGAGGGCAAGGGTGTCGCCGCCGCGCAGGGGATCGTGCTCGACTCCGACCCCGAGGAGCTGATCGACCACGCAGCGAAGCGGGAGGTCGCGTACGGGCACAAGGCGTCGATGCTGCAGGACGTCGAGGCGCGACGCACGACGGAGATCGACTATCTCAACGGCGGTATCGTCCGCTTCGGGCGCGAGCACGGTGTGCCGACGCCATTGAACGAAGCGATCTGGGCACTCGTGAAAGGGGTGGAGCAGTCGTGGCAACAGTGAACGCGGAGCCGTCGTACACGGGCCTTCCGCACGACGAGATCGAGCGGCGCTACCGGCTCGTGCGGGAGGCGGCGGCGCGAGACGGGCTCGACGCGGTGCTCGTCTGCGGCAACGAGTACACCGGTTTCGAGGGCGCGGTCACGTATCTCAGCGGTTTCGTGATCGTGCACCGCTACGCCTACGTGCTGCTCCCCGTCGACGGCGAGCCGTCGATCGTGTTCCCGACCGAGGCGCGGTACGTCGGCGAGCACGGCACGACATGGATCGACGACCAGGTGTTCGCCGACCGGCCGGGCGACTGGCTCGCGGACCGGCTGCGCGGCAAGCGCGTCGGCGTGTACGGCCTCGACTACGTGATGACCGTGCGCGACTACGCGGCGCTCGGCGACGCGTGTGAGCTCGTCGGCTGGGACGTCGCGTTCGACCACGCGCGCATGGTGAAGTCGGAGCTCGAGCTCGCATCGGTGCGCGACAGCGTGCGGATCAACACGGAGGGCTTCTGGGTCTTCCTCGACGCGTTCGCGCCCGGCAGGACGGAGCGCGAGGTGCTCGCGCCGTGCGAGCAGTACTTCGTCGGCGAGGGCTGCGGGCGTTGGACGATGGACATGGTGCTCGACGGCCCGAACGGCGGCGCACTGCCGGAGTTCAAGATCGCCGGCTCGCGCGTCTTCGCGGCGACCGACTGCGTGCTCCCCTCGCTCGAGGTCGCCGGCCCGGGCGGGCATTGGGTCGAGGTCTCGCGTGCGATCTGCCCCGGCGAGCCGAGCGCCGACACGAAGCGGATGCTCGGGGCCTACGAGGAGTACTACGCCGCCGCGCCGGACGCGCTGCGTCCCGGACGCACGGCTCACGACGCGCATCGCGCGGTCTCGAAGGGCTTCACCGACCGCGGCTTCAAGCTCGGCCACGTCACCGGCCACTCGATCGGGATGACGATGATCGAGTTCCCGAAGATCGGCGAGGGCGTCGAGACCGAGCTCCAGCCCGGGATGGTGCTCTCGATGCATCCGCACGCGATCGCCGACGACGGGCAGTCGTGCCTCTACATGCAGGACACGTGGCTCGTGACCGCCGACGGCGGCGTCCCGCTCGCGGGCCTGCCGATGCGCATCTTCGACGGGTCCGAGGCCCGTCCCGCGAGCTAGGGTCCCTGAGATGGCTGCGGAAACCGACGAGTTCGCACCGATCCTTCCCGGCCCCGGCGAGAGCGACTACGAGCGCTATCTCCGCACCGACGAGCTGCTCTCGCTGCAAAAGGGCGCGGACGAGTGGGTGCACCGCGACGAGCTGCTCTTCCAGACGGTGCACCAGTCGTCGGAGCTCTGGCTCAAGCACGCGTGGGTCGAGGTCGAGGAGGCGACGCGGCTCGTCGAGGCGCGCGAGCTTGCACCGGCGCTCCGGCTCCTGCGCCGCGCGAACCTCGCGCTGAAGTACGTCGAGGGCTTCCTCGAGCATCTCGAGCTGATGTCGCCGTGGGAGTACCAGGAGGTGCGGCGCGTCCTCGGCCACGGCTCCGGGTTCGACTCGCCCGGCTTCCGGCAGATCCGCCGCGTGTCGACGCCGCTCTACGGCGCGTTCGAGGCGCTACGGCGCGAGCGCGGCCTGTCGCTCGTCGAGGTGTACACGCGCGGGCGCGAGCACGAGGACCTCTATCAGCTGGCCGAGCTCCTGACGGAGTGGGACGAGCGCGTCGGCGTGTGGCGCTTCCGCCACTTCAAGGTGGTCGCGCGCATCATCGGCGAGGACGTCGTCGGCACGCAGGGCACGCCCGTCGACCTGCTCGCGGGGTTGATCAAGAACAAGATGTATCCGGAGCTCTGGCGCGTGCGCACCGAGCTGACGGAGCTCGCCAAAGAATCCGATTGATCTCGCTCGACGAGATCCGGCGTGCGCGCGAGCGCATCGGGGACGTCGTGATGGAGACACCCCTCGTGCGCCTCGACGTCGACGCGCGGTGCGAGATCTGGCTGAAGCTCGAGACGCTGCAGCCGATCGGCTGCTTCAAGCTGCGCGGTGCGCTCTCGGCGATCCGCGCCGCGTCGCGTGCCGAGCTCGAGGGCGGCGTCGTCACCGCGAGCGCGGGCAACATGGCGCAGGGCGTCGCGTGGGCGGCGCGCGAGCTCGGGATCCGTGCGCGCATCGTCGCGCCCGAGAACGCGCCGCGCGCGAAGCTCGACGCGGTCGAGCGGCTCGGCGGCGAGGTGATCCCCGTGCCGCACGAGGTCTGGTGGCAGACGATGGTCGACCGCGGCTATCCCGGCGTCGACGGGCTCTTCGTGCATCCGGTCGAGGACGAGTCCGTGCAGGCCGGCAACGGCACGATCGGGCTCGAGCTCGTCGAGCAGCTTTCGTCGTTCGACACGGTCGTCGTGCCGTGGGGCGGCGGCGGTCTCACGACCGGCATCGCGAGCGCCGTGAAGGCGCTGCGCCCCGAGACGCGCGTCGTCACCGCCGAGCCTGCGACGGCGGCGCCGCTCGCAGCGTCGCTCGCCGCGGGCGAGCCGCGCGAGATCGAGTACGCGACGTCGTTCGTCGACGGCGCCGGCGGCCGTGCTCTGCTGCCGACGATGTGGGACAAGGCGCGCGAGCTCGTCGACGCCGCCGTCGCCATCCCGCTCGACGAGGTCGCGAACGCGCTGCGCATCCTCGCCGCGCGGGCGCGCGTCGTCGCCGAGGGCGCCGGCGGTCTCGCGCTCGCCGCGGCTTTGCGCGGCGACGCAGGCGAGGGCCGCGTCGTCTGCATCGTGAGCGGCGGCAACATCGACGCGGCGGTGCTGGCCCGAGTGCTCGCGGGCGAGACGCCGTAGACGTGCCGGATCTGCTCGCCGCGTACGACGCGCAGCTGCGCGACCGCGTTCCCGACCGGCTGCCGGACGGCGTGACGGTCGAGCGCGACGGGCCGCTCGTGCGCTTCTTCGGCCTCTTCGGGCAGGACGGCGGCGGGTTCGTCTGCTATCGCGGGCTCGACGGCGTCTCCGACGACGGCGTCGACGAGCTGATCGCGCGGCAGGTGGCCGTGTTCGCGGAGCGCGGCGAGCGCTTCGAGTGGAAGCTCCACGGCCACGACCGGCCCGCCGACCTTCCGCAGCGTCTCCTGCGCGCGGGCTTCGTGCCGGAGGACGAGGAGACGGTGCTGATCGCGCCGGTGGACGCGGTCGCGAGCACGCCGCTGCTGCCCGACGGGGTGTCCCTGCGCGAGCTCACCGACCGGCAGGACCTCGACGGCATCGACACGCTCGAGCAAGCCGTGTGGGGCGCCGACCACCGTCCGCTCGGTGCAGCCCTCGCGGCCGAGCGCGAGGCGGACCCGGACGGGCTCACGATCGTCGTCGCGGAGGCCGCTTCGGAGATCGTCTGTGCGAGCTGGGTGCGCTTCGAGCACGGCACCGACTTCGCGACGCTGTGGGGCGGCGCGACGCTCCCTGCGTGGCGCGGCCGCGGGATCTATCGCGCCACCGTCGCATATCGGGCGGGCCTCGCCGCCGAGCGCGGCTTTCGCTATGTCGAGGTCGATGCGTCGAGCGACAGTCGGCCGATCCTCGAGCGGCTCGGCTTCGTCCCGGTGACGACGACGACGCCGTACGTCTGGTCGCCGGCGCGCACGAGCGCGTGAGTACCGGCGCGCTCTAGTAAGTCGCGTCCGCAACGCGTAGGTTCGAGACCTATGCCGTCGCGGTGGCGCGGGTAGGCCGCGTGGTCCGTGGGCGGGGAACAGGGGTCAGCAGTGTCTCTTGATCAGAAGAGGGCGCGGGTCTTCGGCGTGCTCTACCTCATTACGTTCGTCACGTCCATCCCGGCGTTGTTCCTGTACGAGCCGGCGCTCAGGGATCCCGTGGGCTACATCGCAGGTGCGGGGCACGACCACCGGATCCTGCTCGGCGCCTTCCTCGAGCTCCTGCTCATCGTCGCGAACGTCGGCACCGCCGTCGTGATCTTCCCGATCGTCAGGCGGCACAGCGAAGAGCTCGCGCTCGGCTACGTGACAGCGCGGCTGATCGAGTCGACGTTCATCCTCGTCGGCATCGTCTCCATCATCGGCGTCGTGACGCTGCGGCAACAGGTCGCCGGTGCGTCCGAAGGGACGGTCGCCTACACGCTCGCGGCGATCAAGGACTGGACGTTCCTGCTCGGCCCGGGCTGGGTCGTCGGCCTGGGGAACGGGCTGATCCTCGGGTATCTGATGTACCGCACGGGTCTCGTGCCGCGGCGGATGGCGTGGCTCGGGCTCGTCGGCGGGCCGCTCATCATCGTGTCCGGGACGGCGATCATGTTCACCGGGAACCATCCGGGTGGCACGCTCCGCGGGCTGCAGGGCGTCGCGACCGCGCCGGAGTTCGTGTGGGAGCTGTTCCTCGGCCTGTACTGCGCCTTCAAGGGCTTCCGGCCGGCGGCTCCGATCCTGCGAGCCGATGCCCGTGAGGCTATGCCCGCCGGAGCCTCGGCCTAGCTGCGCGCGTGGGGGAGGCGGCGCTTCCGTCGCCTCCCCACGCGCTTCGTCTCGCTAGGCGCGAGGCCGGAATCTGAAGTAGAACGCAACGAACACCAGGACGATGCCGACGTTGGCCGCCAGCCGCTCCCAGATGTGGTGCCGGAAGAACAGAACGTCCACGCCGACCACGACGGCGACCATGACGGCCACGTAGATCGCGCCGACTGCCGTCCTGCCCACGCGACAGATCGTACCGCGTCGGGTCGGCGAGGTCGTCTAGGGCTTTGCGGCGACGATCTTCGTGACCACCCAGCGGTGCTTGCCGATCTGGCGGTCGCGGACGAATCCGAGCCGCTCGTACGTCGACGCAGCACCGTTGAAGAGAAAACCCGCAGGGACCGAGCCGGCGTCCTCTGGGTAGCCCTCGACCCTCCCGCCGCCGAGACCGGCTATGAGGTCGAGCGCGCCTGCCAGCGCAGCGGTGGCGACACCCTGGCGCCGGTGGCCCTTGCCGACGAAGTTGCACGCGATCCGCCAGTCCGGGAGCGTCGTCAGGCCCTTCTCGTACGCCGCACGGCTCTTGATCCTCGGCACCTCGGCGGGCGCGCCGAACTGGCACCAGCCCAGGCAATCGTCGCCGTCGAACACGAGCGCCGCGTGCGCCGTGCCGGCCCGTACGCGGGCGAGCTTCCGCTCGCGCTTGGGCGGCACCGTGCCCTTGCTGTCCTCGTGGAACCCCATGCACCAGCAGCCGCCGAAGACGCCGTTGTTGCGTTCCACCAACGCGGCGAACGCGGGCCAGGTCGACTCGTCCAGGGCCTTGACAACGTACTCCTGCACGACGGTGGAGGGTAACCGAATCGGTCGTGATCACCGCAAGAGGAAATCGAAGGGATCGCCCGCACTTGATCGGACAGCGCCAGGAACACCCCCTGGGGCGAGTGTGCGGGAATGACGCCAGAGGGGTGGAAGCACGCCCCGGACTAGACGGAGGAACGGTGTATCCAGACGACCGTCGTTCGCTTCGAATCTGCCGGCGTGACGGTTCGTGCTGGTTGCGCACCGAGTCTTTCCGCGACTCGTTGGGAGCGCAGGTTGTCAGACGAGATCAAAGAGACAAGCCTGTCGATGTCTGGACGCTCATACGCCCAGTCGCGAATGGCGGCGGCTGCCTCGGTCGCGTACCCATAGCCCCAATGCGCCGACGCCAAAGCCCAGCCAAGCTCCGGCTGCGCACGAGCTCCTGCCTTTGACCAGGTCGAGGGCATCCAGTCGCCTGTGTCGAAGATCATGAGCCCAGCTTGACCGACCACCTGCCGGTCGATCGTCGTCTCCAGAACGAACGCACCTAGTCCATCGGTTCTCCAGCCGTGGAGCATCGATTCGATGATGGCTTGGACATCCTCGACCGTTGAGACGGGCGTCCTGCCTAGGCCCAGCATGACCTCCGCGTCCGCGAACACGTCGTAGAGCGCCTCCGCGTCCGTCGAAGCCGGCATGCGCAGGCGAAGCCGCTCGGTGTAGAGGCGGAGCTCCCGGGGCGAAGTCTCATCAGCCACGCTGGAGACGCTATCCACAGCGTCGATTCCCGCCTCGCGCGCAGGCGGGAAGCTCGACTGGGCCAGCGCTGCGGAATGCACCTGATCCTTCGTGCAATAACCTTTCCCTTCGGCTACCAGAGGAGATGGAACGCTTGCTCCCGCATTCCGCGCGAGAACACGCTGTCAGCTGTGGCTGGTTTTGGGCGTGGGCGCTCGTCGGGTGTGCGAGCGCTTTCGGGCTTCTTGTCGCGGGCATGCTTGCTCTGGCACCCGTGACTGCGCTGATCTGGCTCACGGCGTCCCGGCCGGCGGGCCGGCGCTCTGGCTTCGGCATCGTCACCGGCATCGGCCTGCCTCTGCTCTACGTGGCATGGGAACAGCGCGCCGGGCCGGGTACTACGTGCTGGCAGACGGGATCGGCGAGTGGCTGCGACCAGCATCTCAACCCGCTGCCGTGGTTGGTCGTCGGACTAGCACTCTTGGTCGGCGGCATCGTCATGCAGACTCGTCGGAGCTGAACTCTCAACTGGGCCAGCGTCTGCGAATGACGCCCGAGGCTATGGGAGGTGGCTCAGGTCGATGACCTCGAGTTGGTTCGAACCGAAGTTGGTGACAAGCAGCCGGTCAAACGTTGTCTCGGCGGAGAGCTCGCGCGGGAAGATTCCGGCGGGAATCGCTCCAATTACGGCGGCTTTGTGGGCCAGTGCAGCATGGGTGTCGATGACGGTGAGTGCCGCCGTCTGTCCTGGTGCTGCGAAGCGGTTGGAGTCTGCGACCACGATGCGTGTGCCTTTGTGCAGAAGAGCCAGTCCGACGGGCGCGGCTCCAACGCGTATGCGGGCGAGGAGCGCGTGTTGTGGATTGGTGCGTAGTCGCGGAGCGGAGAAAGCCAGAAGGCTGTTGCTTTCTCGCGCGGTGACCCACGCGACGGTGCCGTCGGGAGAGAGGGCTACGCGTACCGGGTCGCAGCCTGCTGCCGCAGACGCGACCACGGCGTGAGTTGGCCGTGTCTCGGCGAGTTTGAGGTTGATGACGCTGATCGTCCCCTGGCGTGAGGTCACACTCTTGGCCTCGCTCGTCGCGTACAGCCAGCGGCCGTCGGGGGAGATCGCCATCCCGACAACCGCGAGGCCGAGCGGGATCGTCCCGACGAGAACCGATCGCTTGAACCCGGTCGTAAGGGCGCGGGCAAGGTTGAACACAGCGATCTCATTCGCGGATTCGAGGGCGACAAAGGCGAATCGGTCGTCGGGAGAGACGCTGACCTCGATGGCGCTGTCGAGCGCGAAGCTCGTCGACCGAGCGTCGACGGCGACCTTGCCGAGCACTGCGTGCGGCGCGCCGCGCTCCATCCGGCCGACATCGACGACAGCCGCGCCACTACCGTCGGCGACAAGCAGATAGCGCTCGTCATTGGTCAGCGCATCGCCAGCAAGCCTGTCCCCCGGCAGTGTGATCTCTCGAATGACCCGCGGCCTCCGTCCTCGGTTAGCAAGTACCGCGACGTCGCCCGCCAAGGTCGAAACAAACGACCAACGGCCGTCCTTAGTGCTGACTACTCCGAAGGGGTTCCCCGACACCGGCACCATCGTCGTTTCAACGCGGGCGAGCGGATGCTGTGACGGAAGAGCGGGCGAACAAACGCGTGGTGTCGGTGCCCGTGCGGCCACCGCTGGCCGCACCGAGGAGGCACAACCAGCCACGACCACTCCAGCCACTGCCGTTAGCGCTAAGAACACGTGGCGGCTGCAAACCATTCTGCACGGAAGCCTACGGCGCGCGACTCTGCAAAGGAGACTGATCTG
>DASYGK010000098.1:0-5208 GCA_035999905.1 Gaiellaceae bacterium
GGTCGCGGACGTCCTCGAGACGGACGAGGCACGCAACCTGATCGACGCGGCGCAGGCCGCCGGGGGATCGCTCAGCACCGACGAGATCGCGCTTGCGCTCGACGAGCTCGATCTCGACGCCGGCCAGATCGACGAGTTCTATCGCGCGCTCGAGGAGCTGCAGATCGACGTCGTCGGCGCGCCGGCCGACGAGGAGCCGGAGAAGGAGGAGCGCGTCGTCGCCGAGGCGAGGGAGATCTCGACCGATTCGCTGCAGCTCTTCCTCAAGGACATCGGCAAGGTCGACCTGCTCACCGCGGCGCAGGAGGTCGAGCTCGCGAAGCGCATCGAGCGCGGCGACCACGGCGCGAAGCAGGAGATGGTCGAGGCGAACCTGCGCCTCGTCGTCTCGATCGCGAAGCGCTACCGCAACCAGGGCCTGCCGTTCCTCGACCTGATCCAGGAGGGGACGATCGGCCTCGTGCGCGCCGCCGAGAAGTTCGACCACCGCAAGGGCTTCAAGTTCTCGACGTACGCGACGTGGTGGATCCGCCAGGCCGTCGCCCGTGCGCTCGCCGACAAGGCGCGCACGATCCGGATGCCGGTGCACGTCGTCGAGAAGCTGAACAAGATCGTGCGCAGCGAGCGCAAGCTGCGCGCCGAGCTCTGCCGCGAGCCGCTGCCGTACGAGATCGCGATCGATCTCGACCTGCCGCTCGAAGAGGTCGAGCAGATCATGCGCAGCGCGCAGACACCGGTCTCGCTCGAGAAGCCGGTCGGCGACGAGGAGGAGTCCGAGTTCGGGCACTTCCTCACCGACGAGAACGTGCCGCTGCCCGACGAGGCCGCCGAGGTCTCGATGCGCAAGGAGACGCTCGTGAAGATCCTCGGGACGCTCTCGCATCGCGAGCGGCGTGTGCTCGAGCTGCGGTACGGCCTCGACGGAGAGCACCCGCGCACGCTCGACGAGGTGGGGCGGACGTTCAACGTCACGCGCGAGCGCATCCGTCAGATCGAGAACCAGAGTCTGAAGAAGCTGCGAGCGCTCGCCGACTCGCACAGCCTGCGCGACGTCGCCTAGCTCGACCAGGCCTCGATCGACGCACGGACGCCGGTGGCGTCGAGACCGTGTGCGGCGCGGTGCTCGGCGCCTTCGCCGTACCGGCGGAGGTCCTCGTTGCGCGTGCCGAGCGCGAGCAGCCGGTGCGGCCGGTCGGCAAGCGCGGCCGAGACCTCGGCCGACGACGTGCCCGCGAGATACGGCTCGACGAGGACGACGTCGGTGCCGCTGATTGCGGCGCGAAGCGCTTCGCGCGGGAAGGGCCGCACCGTCGTGAGGTACGCGACGGTGACGTCGAGGTCGGCAGTCGCCGCGAGCGCCGGCGACAGGGTGGGGCCGACGGCGACGACGAGCGGCGCGCCGTCGGAGCCGCGCCGGATCACGACGAGCCCGTCGCCGTCGACGCGCGCGTGGTTCTCCTCCGTCGTCAGCCGCAGGTACACGCGGTCGTCGGTCGAGAGCGAGGCGCGGAAGTGCCGTTCCATCTCGTCGGGATGGCCGGGCACGTGGATCGTCCAGCCCGGGAGCGCCGAGATCGCGGCGACGTCGCCCGGCGCCATGTGCGTCGCGCCGTAGTACGCGCCGTCGTACGACGCGCCCGCGCTCACGAGCAGCGCGCCGACGCCCTGGTGGCCGAGGTCGAGCTTCACCTGCTCGTACGGCCGCTCGACGAGGAACGGCGCGAACGTGTGCACGACCGGGCGGTAGCCCTCGAGCGCGAGCCCGGCGGCGACGCCGATCATCAGCTGCTCGCGGATGCCGACGTCGAAGCGCCGCGGATGCTCCGGGATCTCGCCCGCGCCGATCGCTGCGAGCACGACGGCGACCCGCTCGTCGTCCTCGAGCGCCTCGGCGGCGAGGCGGTAGAAGCGGCTCCGCATGCTCACCGGCGGACCTCGGCGACGACGCACGTGGGCTGCGCGCCGGTCGAGACGAGCGCGTCCTCGATCGCGCCGTGGTCGCGGCCGTCGACGCGCTGCGTGCGCCACCCCTCGACGTCGAAGCGGCGTTCGATCCCGCCGGGCCACCCGTGCGTCGCCGAGTCGTTGTCGATCACGACCGCGGTCAGCCCGGCGAGGCCCCTCCGGCCGGCGTACTGGACCGCCTCCCAGTTCGAGCCCTCGTCGAGCTCGCCGTCGCCGACGAGGCAGTAGACGCGGCGGCCTGCGAGCGCCATGCCGACGGCGATGCCGAGCCCGTGCCCGAGCGAGCCGCTCGAGATCTCGGCGCCCGGGACGAGCATCCGGTCGGGGTGGTGCCCGAGCGGCGAGTCGAACGCGCCGAACGTCGAGAGCGCATCGACCGGCAGGATCCCCTTCGCCGCGAGCACCGCGTAGAACGCCGTCGGGCCGTGGCCCTTCGAGAGCAGGAAACGGTCGTCGGGGCCGAGGACCCGGTCGTAGAGCACCCAGAGGACGTCGAGCGTCGAGTGCGAGCTCGAGTCGTGCTTCTCGTCGCCCGTCTGCAGCTGCAGGAGCGCCGGGAGGTCGTCGTAGCCGAGCGTGGTGGAGATCGCCATGCCGACACCGTAGAACTTCAACTAATGTTTAAGTCAAATGATTCGCGAATTGACGATCGGCGAGCTCTCGGTGCGGAGCGGCGTCTCCGCCTCCGCGCTTCGCTTCTACGAGCGCGAAGGGCTGATCGAGTCGCGCCGCACCGACGGGAACCAGCGCCGCTACCCGAGCGTCGCGCTCCGGCGCGTGGCACTCGTCCAGGCGGGCAAGGCGGCGGGCATCCCGCTCGAGCGGATCCGCGGCGCGCTCGACACGCTGCCCCACGGGAGGCAGCCGGGCAAGCGCGACTGGGAGCGGCTCTCGCGCAGCTGGGCCGCCGAGCTCGACGACCGCATCGCGACGCTGCAGGCGATCCGCACGCGGCTGACGACGTGCATCGGCTGCGGCTGCCTCTCGCTGAAGACGTGCGGCCTGCTCAACCCGGACGACGAGGCCGCGGTCCTCGGCACCGGCCCGCAGTACTTCCGGCAGGCCGCGGGCGGCTCTGACTAGTACACGTGTCCGTAAATCCGGTCGCTTACCGGCGAGTGGCTCGTCGTCGCTGGCAAGGACGCAGGGAGTCCCGATAGTGGTGACTATCGGGACGACCGAGGACGCGGCCAGGGGCGGCGAGACGCCGCCGGGAAGTGGCCATGACTTGCGGACGCGTGTACTAGAGTCGCCGACATGGACAAGACATGGCAGGACGAGCTGCAGGAATTCATCGCGATCCCGAGCGTGAGCGCCGATCCGGCGCACCGCGAGGACGTGAAGCGGGCCGGCGAGTGGGTCTGCGAGCGCATCAGGAGCATGGGCGGAACGGCCGAGCTGACGCCGTTCGGCGAGAAGGAGCTCGCTCTCGGCGAGATCCGCGCGTCGAACGACCCGGACAACGCGCCGACGGTGCTCTGCTACGGCCACTTCGACGTGCAGCCGCCTGCGCCGCTCGACCTGTGGGAGACCGACCCGTTCGAGCTGACGATCAAGGACGAGTGGGCGTACGCGCGCGGCGTCACCGACGACAAGGGCCAGGTGTTCGTCCTGCTGAAGGCCGCGCAGAAGCTCGTCGAGGCGAACGCGCTCCCGGTCAACCTGCGCTTCGCGTGTGACGGCGAAGAGGAGATCGGCGGCACGACGATCGTCGACTGGCTGCAGATCGACACCGTCGGCGCCGACGCGGCGATCATCTTCGACGGCGGCATGCTGCGCATGGACGTTCCCGTGTTCGACCTCGGCACGCGCGGGCTCATCGCGTTCGACGTGAAGGTGACGACGGGCGAGCGCGACCTGCACTCCGGCATGTACGGCGGCGCTGCGCTGAATGCGATCCACGTGCTGATGAGCTGCTTCCAGTCGGTGCTCGCCGGCCCCGACGGGCGGCTGCCCGAGCCGCTGCGCCAGGGCATCGCCGCGCCGACGGCGGAGGAGCTCGCGGCTTGGGCGACGCTGCCGTCCGGCGGCGACGAGCTCGACGGCCAGGGCGCGCGGCCGCTCGACGCGAACGCGGCGGCGGAGTTCTACACGCGAACGTGGGCCGAGCCGTCCGCCGACGTGAACGGCATCCTCGGCGGCAAGCCGGGCCTGCGGAACACGACGCTGTCGGTGCACGCGTCCGGCGAGTTCACGATCCGGCTCGCACCGGGCCAGGACGTCCAGACGATCGGCGCCGCCGCGGAGAAGCTCGTCCGCGCAGCCGCGCCGGCGGGCGCGGACGTCGACGTGCAGTGGAAGGGCGTGCCCGGCTCGCTCTTCCGTCCCGATGCACCGGCGATCAGGCTCGGGCTCGACGCGTTCGAGCACGTGCTCGGCGTGCGCCCGCTGCTCGTCCGCTCGGGTGGGACGCTGCCGATCATGCCGGCGCTCGCCGACAAGGGCATCCCGACGATCCTCACGGGCTTCGGCCTCGCCGAGTCGAACGTGCACTCGCCGAACGAGCGCTACCTCGTGCGCTACTTCGAGCAGGGCGTCGACACGGCTGCCGAGCTCTACACGCGGCTGGGCGGGTTGCCGACGGGCTAGTGCGAGTGCACGTGGTCGTGCTCGCAGTGCAGGTGCGAGTGGCCGAACTCGCGCATCGCGTCGATGATCGGCAGGAGCGCCTCGCCCTTCTCCGTCAGCTCGTACTCGACGCGCGGCGGCGACTCCGGATAGCTGTGCCGCTCGACGATGCCCTCGCCCTCGAGGGCGCGGAGGCGCTCGGCGAGCGTGCGCGGGCTGATCCCGCAGCAGGAGCGCTCGAGCTGCGAGAAGCGGCGCGGCCCCTCGGAGAGGTCGTGGACGAGCAGCGCCGTCCACTTGGCGCCGATGATCTCGGCCGAGGCCGCCACCGCACAGGTGGTGGACTCGTGGACGGGGTTCATGGTCCGGGGAGCCATGCCCGGATTGTACGCGCGGATGTCAGACGTGGAAGGGCGCCGGGCAGGCGTCGATCTTCGGGATCGAGAAGCGGGCGATCGCGCCGAAGCCCACGGCGGGCTTGCAGGCCTGGGCGACCCCGGCGTCGCAGGCCACGGAGAGGAAGATGAAGGCGTCCTCCATCGAGAACCCGTGCTCGTCGACGAGCATCCGGGCCGCCTCCTCGCTCACGCGCTGGAGCGCGTCGGGGAAGTCGTCCGCGGTGGCGTGGGGGAGCCAGCGGTCGGCGAGCTCCGTCACCGGCCAGGTCGACTGCTT